>DATFBJ010000118.1:0-2015 GCA_035253885.1 Nitrososphaeraceae archaeon | reverse complement strand
TTCATTATCAATCACAATTATTACAAGATCGAAGAAATAGGATTTTTATTTTGATAGGAATGGATACAATACGAGATATTGGAATACAAATAAAGGCACATACATCACAAATACTTATACCAAATCCACACTATCAAGCGCCACTTGAAAAAACTTGTGGCAATGGATTATCCAGACTTATCAATACCAGCAAACTTGGGGTATAATATTCAGCAAATCGAATCAAGATTAATAGAGAATAGTGAAGATAAAGATAAAAAAGACACTTGACTACACTCGGGAAAGCAAGTATCATTTAAAATACCTGAACCATTGGAAATAAATGAAATATCACAAGAATTTCAAGATCAACAATGGAAAAAGAAAGCTGTAAAAGATATGACTAATGAAGAATGGACATTTTATATTAAGAAATGTAAAGTACCTGATGAATTTGTAGAAATAGTAAATCAATACAAAAGCAATTTTGGACAAACACTTTCTGAAATAGGAACAATTCCAGGGATGGAATTTACTGTTGAACTACGAATAGAAAAAGATTCTTATGATGGAAAATGGAGATATCCAAAACCATTTTATACAGAGCCATATAAACAAACTGAAGCAAATCAGGAAAAGATTCAAAATCAAACAAAATTAGAACTCGAACATGGAATTATTAAACCATCAATTAATCCAGGACCATATCAGGCATCATGTACAACAGTATTGAAAAAACCAAATTTAATAACAGGAGAACGAGAAACAAGAATTGCAAGAGATTATGTAGGGTTAAATGCAAATACAGTAATGAAAGGATACCCTATACCAAATATTAAAAGAATTATTAAAAATATGTCACAATGGAAAATATTTATATGCATTGATATTACTAGTGCATATTTTCATATACCTGTAAAGCAACAGCATCAAGAACTTTTAGCTTTCGCAGTAGCAGGAATGGGAAGATTTGTACCAACAGTAATGCCTTTTGGACCTAAAGGAGCACCTTCAGTATTCGGAGCAGCAATGCAAAAAATATTTGGAGATTTATATACAACAGGATGGTTTGCACAATATTTTGATGATTTGGCTATAGGCGCAAATAATATTAAAGATCTGAAAGAACGAATCATTGAAGTATTAGAAAGAGTTAAACAAAATAATTTAACTATTAAACTAACAAAATGTGAATGGTTAAAAGAAGAGATTAATTTGTTAGGATGGAAAATATCAAATGGAAAATTAAGGATACAAGATAAAAATATTGAAGCAATCATGAAATGGAAATTTGAAAAAGAAACTATTCCAAGTTTAATGGGATTATTAAATTACATGATTAGCTTTATACCAAAATTGGCAGAATTAGCGAAATCTATAAGAGAAGTAGAACAAAATAAACGAAAAATTGATGAAAAAATCGTACAAGAAAATTTTAAGAAACTTCAACAGATAATAATACAAGATCCATATTTACAAATGATTGAACCAGGATTACCTATTAAAATACAAACTGATGCAAGCAAGAATGCAACAGGCGCAGTGTTATTACAACAAAATAAACAAAAACAATGGATTCCAAGAGGATATTATTCATATACATTTACACCAACAGAACAAAAATGGCAATCCATGGTACGAAAAGAAGCTAAAGCAATTGCTAATGCAATTAAACACTTTGAAAAAGATTTACCAATAGGATCAGGACCAATAATAATAGAAACTGATTCAAGTACTTTAGTAAGCATGTTAAAACAAGCAAAACAACACCAAGATGAAGAGGTTGCAATGGCACAATATTTACTCAATAAAATATATGGAGAAATAAATCATATTCGAAGAGAGGAAAATATTTTAGCAGACAGTCTTAGTAAAAATAATGATATTAAAATAAATTATAGTGAAATCGATAGATTACTAGTAGGAATATTAGATAATAATAATTATTTAATCATATAAACTTTAAAGTAAATGATTGACAAAATGATTGACAAAATGATTGACAAAATAATTAGCAAATGATTGGTACACTAAAA
>DATFBJ010000117.1:0-15675 GCA_035253885.1 Nitrososphaeraceae archaeon | reverse complement strand
TTCCGATCACCACTATTCAATGTTCAGGCTATGACAATTAAATTATCTTCAATCATTAAATACTATATTTAACAAGACGACTATACCACAGGCAAGGATAAGACAAAATATTTCGCACTGTCATAGCCTACTATTATTTCTGTTTGTCATTCTTTTAGAGTAGTAGGCTATGGCTTTTACCCTTTACTAATTAATCAATTAAATTTTCCAATATTTATATACATTTTTAATAGCAATATGCAATAACATCAAAGGCACACAAAAAATATTCACAGGGAACATAGCCTTCTACAAAAACTAACGAAGGAAGTAAGGAAGGAAGGTATTGTCATATACTGGTTTCTACTAATGTAGAGGAATATGGTTTTTTAATAATTATTTTAGTAGTAATTTATATTGTATAATGCAAAATGAATAATTATATTCATTTTAGTTTTTGTTAATGCAATTAATAATAAGAATTACCTTAAATTATTATTGTATAATCCATTTTTATATTTTATTTTACAAAATATATAGTGGAAAATAATACTATATTAGAAAAGGATATAGTAAATTTCAATAAACTTGACAATTCTAAAGATCTTGATATCTTATTAGATCATATAGGTGATTCACAATTTGTATTATTAGGTGAAGCATCTCATGGCACTTCTGAATTTTATAGATGGCGTTCTGAAATTACCAAGCGCCTCATAAAGGAAAAAGGTTTTTCATTCATAGCAGTAGAAGGTGATTGGCCTGATTGCTACAAAGTTAATAGATACATAAAAGGATTTCCTGATTCTGATGACAACAACAAAAGCGCATATAATATTTTATATTCTTTTAATCGCTGGCCTACATGGATGTGGGCAAATACAGAGATAGTGGAATTGGTTGAATGGCTTAAATCATTTAATGATAAGAAGCAAAAACAAAAACTACAAAGACAGGAACAAAAAAGTAGCAATTCTAATTCCATCCCTACAAAAAAACTTGTTGGATTTTATGGTCTTGATCTATATAGTCTATGGGAATCAATGGAAGCAATTATACAATATTTAAAGAAAATTGATCCAGGTGCAATTAAAAAAGCTATTGAGGCATACAACTGCTTTGAACCATATGAAAAAGATGTAGAAAATTATGCTCGTGCAACAGCATTTGTTCCTGAAAATTGTGAAGATGAAGTTATTGAAATGTTAACATCCCTACGTAATAAGATGGATGATTATAGTAAAAAAGATCATGGAAATAGAGAAAAAGAGGAAGAATATTTTAATGTAGAGCAAAATGCTATTACAGCAAAGAATGCAGAATTTTATTATCGTACTATGATTAGAGGTGATGTACAATCATGGAATGTACGTGACAATCATATGATGGAAACTCTTGAACGCCTAATAACATTTCACGATGATGGAAACAATAATGAAAGTAATTCAAAAGCAATTGTTTGGGCACATAATACTCACATAGGAGATGCAAGAGCAACAGATATGGCCAAAGATAATATGATAAATCTAGGACAACTAGTTCGTGAACAAAAAAATAAAAACAATACAGTATTAATCGGATTTGGAACATATAAGGGAAGTGTGATTGCTGCAAAAAGATGGGGAGAAAAGATGGAAGAAATGATTGTACCTCCTGCAATAAATGGAAGTTGGGATAACATTCTTCACAATATCAAAAAAGAATCTACTAGTACTATTGCTAATTCTAATAATAATAAATTAATTGTTTTTCCTCATGTTAGTAATAATATCTATAATACGATAAATAATAATAGTACATGGAGAGGTCAAAGAGCAATAGGAGTTGTATATAATCCTCAATATGAAAAATATGGAAATTATGTTCCTACTAATTTATCTTTAAGATATGATGCTTTTCTATTTATTGATGAAACTCATGCATTACATCCTCTACACATACAAACTATAAAAGATGAGGATCTTCCTGAAACGTTTCCTACTGGCATATAACAATTTAGCATAATCGCTATTTATTATTAGAATTTTATTTTTTTATATTGTTTTTATATAATTGTAGTAGTCTTAGTCTTAGCATTGGTTGAAGAATTCTTTAAATTTAATTTTTTATTAATTAATAATCTCCTATAAATCTACAACTATAGTCGAGCCAAGTCATATTGTATGTTCAGGCTATGACAATTAATTCATCTTAAATTATTAAATACTATATTTATCAAGACGAATATACCACAGGCAAGCATAGGCAAATCCACACTGTCATAGCCTTCTTCTACTACTATACTGAATAATAGTAGAATGGATTCATTAGATAGAGGGCTATGGCTTTTATCAGTAATTTTAAAAGAAGAAGAGTAGTTTCTGTATCTTCCTTTTGTAGTGATTTCTGTTTATCAGACATATAATATTGACAAGATATAAATAAATATCTACTCAAATTATCATAACCTTCTATTGTTATGATATAGATTTATTATAGATGTTATGACTGCAAATCATCATCACGAAGACTTTAACTTTTTTATTTTTCCTCTTACTTTTCCCTTCGGCTTATCGTCTGTTTTTATATCTACATAGGCTTCTCCTTTCTCTATTTTTCTGATTAGTTCCTTGGTATTCTTTCCTTGTAGTGGACCTTTTAGATCCTTTGATCTTATTTTTCCCTCAGTTAGATTACCTATAACTTCTCCTGATGGAGTTTCAGGTTTATACAATTCTGCAACTACGTCTCCTTTTTCATCAGGTTTTCCTGTATGAATATCAACTTCTTTTATTTTATCTGTATCTGTAACTTTAACAGAGTATTTTAGATCCTCTTTTTCATCATCTTTATTCTTGTTATTATTATTAGAAGTAGATTGAAATGTTGCTAAAGCAGTATCTAATGTATCTACTTCTGGCACTTCCTCTTTTCCAGTAAGTATTGCAGCAAAATCTACTATATTTTCTTTCTTCTCATTTTCCTTTACTTCCTCCTTCCCTTTATGATGATATTTCTTATCAGTAGGAAAATTCAATATAGTTACAAATTAGATAACAATTCTTATAATAGTTTAATCAATTGTGATTTTAAAACTAATAATGTTCTAAAACAAAGATTGCGATATATTGCAACAAATGTTTCTAATGGTGTCATTCTAGATTTAGAAAAGGATTAAGTTTATTCAATTTCCCAATTGTAGAAATCAGTAATATTATAAAAAATATATCATAGGGATATATGAATAAGATTATCTCTTAATATTAAAAATCAATTTTCACCAAAATAATTAACATGAACTTTATTTATAGGACAATTTAACTATCACACTTGATTGAAATCATTCAAATTATTATTTTACTTGATTACTTCTAGAAGATATAAATATTATACTATTGGTTCGTTTATGTTAATAATTAGTGCAATATTAAGTATCTATTTATATTTCCAAAGTTTTAATTGTCTAACACAATTATCCCAGTATTACAATTCACAATTTGGGATTGATCCTCAAAATAATACCATTGTCGATTCGACAATTATCAACTTGCAAAGGAATTGTTTTATAATTACTAATTCATATGTCTTTTCACTTTTTGGAATTATTATCGGAGTAATCATTATAATAATTGGATTTTGGAAAAAAAGAAAATTAAATAATTAACTTATTATAATTGTGATATTAGTGTCTTAATTATTTTTTAATTTTGTACTGTACATCTTCATATCTTCTGAGAGCTACAATTTTTACGGTATTAAAAGATGCAATTCCTGCCTCAATGCATAGGCTCTCTATATCATGAGCACTTTCAGCTTCAAAAATTATAATCCATTCATGTTCAAGGAGTGACATATAGAAAGATTTAATTTTTTTCACTCCATATTTTGACTTATTCCTTTCAAACTGCTTCAGTTTTGGTTTTTAAAATTTTTTAATATGATAAATCCAGATCTATTAAAGAATATTGATAAGTTTTTTTATGATCTAGAGATCATTCCAAAAATTGTAAATTTTTTTCCTGTTCTTATATCACTTTGATCTATTTATTTTAAAGGAAATAGGAAGGAACTATAACACTTATCATCTGTAACTCCTTGAACTTAGTTTGTAAATATACTCATTGTCTTTCCATTAAGGAACATTTATGATATACTCTTCTACTTTATTCCTAAATTTAACAGATTTTGTTAAATAATAAATAATTTGTCTATCTATACATTTGCTTTTCGAATTTATTGGATGTTTGACTATTTATCATTTTTAAATTATTTTCTATATTCTCAGCTTCTTTAATCAATAGTTGTATTTCACAATAAGCTTCAGGAACAATTTTACTTATAGCCTGAACAACATTTGCTGCGGCTCTAAAATCAGGTAGGCCAGCTATGAAATCAACGATAAATACAATGACATCAATATTCTTCCAATTTGATTCATTCAAAAGAATTCCAGGAATTCCATTAATCGTTCCATTTTTCAAAGGCAAAATCCCTACTTTATTTAATTCCCTCATTATAATTGGAGAATTTGAAATCACATTAAGAGAAGGTTCTTCTTCTTCTTCTTTTATTGTTGTTATATCCTCTTTTTCAATTGCCTTACCTGCGATACTTATTATTGTCTTGCATTTATTATCTTTAGACCATCTCAATATGATATCAGCTACTGGTCTATATGCTGATGGATCTAAAACTAGTTCAGAAACAGAATCCTAACTTTTTTTCTTCATTTGCATAGATTCTAGCTGGAAAATTTGGTTTACCATCATAAATTATGGACATAGGAGAAAAAAGAGAAGAATCGAGGATACCAACTAATTCAGTTTTTAATGAATTGATAAAACATCCACAAGCTATAATACTGGTAAGACCAATATTGTGAAAACCATCAAATACAACACCACCTTCAATATTAATTTCTTTTAATTTTCGAATTTCAATTATTGGTTCGGTATACATAAATATTTTTTAAATTTCATTATTTTAAACTATTTGCTTATTCATCCTGTAAATTTATCGATTGTTTCATCTTGGTATAAACATTAGAGGGATAAAAAATACCTGTTAAATTTTAGATTTTATCTATATTAATAAAGTTGATTATAATTATATATTAATTTTCAACAATTGTTTTTATATTATCAAATTTCATGATATTATTGGAAATGGCTGAAAACATGTCTAACAGGTCTGCTGATGGCTATAAAAGAGATGATCAAAATAATGAAATTAAATCCATAGTTTTAGGGCTATTTGCATTGATTGGATTTATAATTATTATATATTCAATATTCATGGGAATCATAGGTGAACCATTAGCATCAGTAGCAGATACTGTATTCATTGCTGCAATCATTGGCTCTTTTACTTTGGTAGGAACAATTGTTGGTCGTATAATTTTAAAGAAATAATGTGTATCTCTCTTTTTTTATTTTATTATTTTGGTTAATAGTTGAAAAAAATTAAATATGTATATAAAAACATCTTTTTCTTTCGTTCTATTAGTCGATATCCTGATGAAATATTGGAATAGTTTAGTTGATAAATTATACTATTGCAATAAGCTTTTCTTATTTTATCGATAGTCTTAATTAGCTTGATTAATTTAAGGAAATAGATGTAGCTACCTTCTTTTTGGTCTCAATTTATCTAATACTTCTAAAGTATTTGTTATCTTTAGAAATAAAAGAAGTTATGTGTCTACAACAACTGTATTCTCAAATTTGGAGAATTTCCAATTTACAAGGGTAAAAGAAATCTCCTTTTATAATATATGAAATATTCAGATAGATAATCTATATTTCTGGTTAAGGATTTGTATAGAATCATACAGTCAGTGCTAGGAATACACATACGAGAATAGAGAAAAATATTTGTTACTGAAAGATTCATCAGATCAATATTGAGAAATATGGAAAATATACTTTTTATAATGATGATATATTAGTACCATGATGCATATACTATATTGTATTAAAATATCATCTACATTGACCATTAGAAAAAAATTTGATAGAATGAGTCAATCAGTATTTCAAGGATAAAACAGAGAATTTTGATAATTATTACTCATGTATAAAAAAAGAAGAAAATGAATCTAATCTATTTCATCTAAATAACTAGCTACAATTCTTTATTTCCATATATATATTATGATACAATATTTAAGATAATTATTTATTATTCAATTAAAGAAGTAGGTAAATTTATATTAAATTGATAGTCTCTTTTTATGCTATTCATATGATTATATCTACTACTAATTTCTGTATGCTATTATACAATAAACTTATTTTTAAAAACCAAAGACAGAAATTGTATTACCAGATAAAAAATAGATAGAAAAAACAGAAGGAAAAAAATCAAAATTAGCAAAATCTATAAAGATAAAAAAGATTATTTGAAAAAATCAAATATTTGGTTTGTTAGAAAGTTTGGTCTTTCTTCGGGAATAAAATGTCCTGTATATGGTAACGTTATTCCAATAACATTGTTGGCAATCTTTTGAAATGAAGTTGTAGTCAAGTTACCTAAGGCTGCTTCTCCACCTATTGTTAATATAGGTAAATCTAGTTTTTCTTTGGCATATTCTTTGTTTTGTTTTGCATCTTCAAAGATTGCTCTATAGTATTCAAAACCTGCACGCATTGCACCAGGTTTAGAATATTGTTTAATGTACTCTTCTCTATCTTCTGATGTTATTGCAGACTGATTATAAGATCCATAATCATAAAACCAATTAAGGTATATGTCTTCTTTTCCATCAATCAATTTCTCTGGAAGATCCCTTACGGCATGAAATGAAAAATGCCATAATCCATTTGGTGAAAAGTTTCCTGCTTCTTCTAATCCAAAACCTGGTAATAAAGTATCAAGTATAACCATTTTACGTACATCTTGAGAATGTGCAGCTGCATAAGAATATGCAACTGGTCCTCCTAAATCATGAGCTACAAGATAGATTTTACTAAAACCCAATTTCTTTATTAACTGATAAATATCCTCTGCCACTGTTTTTGTATCATATCCAGTTTGTGGCTTTTCTGAATCTCCTAGACCTCTCATATCTGGTGCTATTACTGTATAATTGTTAGCTATTAATTGGGGAATAATATGTCGCCATTCATACCATGTTTGTGGCCATCCATGCAATAAAATAACAGGATCTCCTTTACCACCTATTACATAGTGCATAAGGATCCCATTAACTGTAGTTTTATAATGTGTATAGTCTATTTTTTTCTCATTATTATCACTAATCTTTTGTGCAGTAACAGGAAGTATAAATTCTACATCAGAAATTACAGAACAATAATTGATGATAATGATGAATACCAGAAAACTTTCAAGATATAGATAATTTATCAACGTACTATCAATCTCTTTTTTTTATAAACATTCATCACATAATTACAATTGTTTCTGTTTTCAACTTTAATTAATGTTAATTGATTCCATTTTAAATAGTCTAGAATCTGAGGCGACTGAATCCTCCTATATTTACACTTGAGCTTGGGGTGATGAGATCTATAAATTGTTGGAAAATTGAGTCCATAATTTTATCATTTTGCATCTTTGTCACAAATTCATCCCTGTGCTTCTGGTCTATATAGGATATTATTTCTACCCAAACTTCCTCATCCTGATCGGCCAAAAGAGTTTTGGCTATATTGACAAATGGACCTATGTTTTCATTAGTACTAAGCTGAAAAATTTCCCAACGCTGGATACCATATTTCTTAAAAGTGTCAGTAACTTGGTTATTGAGCTGCACCATTGCTTCATGGTTTTTTTTAGGTAATCGATAGATGAGGAGATCAATATAATTTCCATTATGTTGTTCCTTTTCTATTACGTTTGACTCATTCATTATTATAATATACTAAAGATAGTTTTTAAATATACAAGGAAGTAAAAGTATAAAGTGTATAAAGTATATAGTTAGTTGCAAACTAATAAAGTTCAACAACAGTAATCAATAAGTAATATGAAAATATGATCTACCCTGACTAAAGTTCATAATTATCCAATAATACTAGTCTTGAAGTGTTAGCAAGAAATAGATAATTCTGATAGTCTTTTCGTAAGATTAGACACTATAAAAAGCTCTTAAAATCCAACATAGAGCAGATATCAATATTTGAATATATTGAATGAACTGGAGTAGGGAAAATTATCGATGCATTAAAAGAAAATCAACCGTTATGTTTGAAGACTTATTGAGAACGAATTATTTTGATATATTACTTAAAATAATTTGATTTATTTAAGTTCATTTGCTTAAAACAAACTATAAAAAAATTATAAATATCATCATATTTTAGATTGAAATTATTATTTTGATTAAATAGATAATCTACCCTTCTATTTCTACTAGAAAATATTCTAATACATTATTGTGGTATCTTTATTCATAATTACAATCCAATATTAAACCAAAATAAACAAAGAAATTGAAATATAGATAAAATTAGCAAATTTTCTATTGAATAAATTTTATTTCTCAATTTATATATTATCGTCATATTATTCTTAATTTTCTTTTCTAAAATTTTTAGTACATAGTAAATATTTTTTAATAACATTAAATTTAATAAAAAGAATATTGTAATGACAGTTATGTTAAATAAAATAGAAGGAATTACATTGTTAGTTTCAGATATAAAAAGATCAGTAGAATTCTATCGTGATATTCTAAACTTGAGAGTTAATAAAGAAAGTGAAGATAAAATAGAATTTTCAAAAAAAGATTCTACCAATACTAAACTTATAATTGAATTAGATAAGACAGGATCTAATCAGAATAACAAAAGTTCAGTTATCATAACTATTTCTGCCACTGATCTAAATAGTATATATGATAAATTACTTCAAAGAAAAGTTGATTTTCATAAAAAATTATCTGATGATGAAACAGGAAAAAATACAATTATACGAGACCCAGATGGATATTTAATATCTCTTACTGAACCTAAAGATGAATTTGCACAAATTCCATATTATCATGGGTTTGCACCAGCATAATCATTATTTATTAAGATAATTATCTGCATCTTTAGATCCCTTTTTATTTATCCTCTAAAATAAATCTTAAGACTAACGGATTATCATAATTATTCATTTAATTAATCAATAATTTTTTTTCTATTGATGGTATGTATGCAAATTTAAGAATATATAAAAGATTTTGAGAGATATAAGGAAAAGGATATTTAGCTACAGTAAGGTCAATTATATAAGAGTATATCTCAAGTTAATGCAACTCTTGTTTTCTAATTTTTTCTATCTAATTATTATAAACTTTTTTTGTAATGATTTATTTAATTTCTTTTCTAATTTTATTTTATATGTTTCACAATTTATCACAGATTAAAATTAAATAGAATATTTTTACAGTTATTTCTTTAGTGAATGTTAATATTATTATTTTATTTTATTTTATTTACACTTTCTAGAGATTAAAATATAGATATAGATAACAATCTCATTAATTAGAAACTAGAAATATAAATATCTATAGTTGTCTATAAATATATATAAATTAATATTATATACTATAAAATGGAGAATATATTAAAAATAACTATTGTAACTTTTTTGGGGATATTAATATCGAATTTTTTTACAATAGGATTTGCTAATTCTCAACTGATATCATTGGAAGGAACACCTAATAATGATAAAATTACTGGTAGAGAAGGAAATGATGAAATTGAAGGAGGAGAAGGAAATGATGTATTAGATGGATGGTTTGGTGATGATGTATTAGAAGGAGATGAAGGTGATGACAATATCAAGGGAGGTAAAGGAGATGATAAATTATATGGAGATGAAGGTGATGATAATCTTAAAGGTTACGAAGGAAACGATACATTAAACGGCGGAGAAGGAAACGATAAGTTAGAAGGGGGTAAAGGTGCAGATATTCTAGAAGGTGGTGAGGATGCAGATAGTTTTATTTGTGATTCTGATGATGTAATAGTAGATTTTAATCATCAAGAGGGAGATTCAATAATAGGATCTTGCAGATATGACTATATTCCTAAAGAACTCTTTTGATAAATTTGAAAATACTCTAATACAATAATAGATAATAATCTTTATTTATATAATAACTTAATTATGCAACATTTTATCTTTATATTAGTCATTATAACCATATCTTTCTATAGTTCCTAAAATTAAATCTATTAGTCTTAAAAGAAGCTAGACAATTTAATTGTAATTGAAAAATACAAATAATTTTTAACTAAGAAAATTTTCTATTGGAACAGTATATTATCAATTATTATTATTATGTTTTTAAAACTAGTTTTATTTATTTTATAGACTAATAAATTTTAATATTGTTAAATATGATTTAAGTATTATATTTATATGTTAATAAAAAATAGAGATGATGATTAAGAAAATAGTTAAAGTTTTGGAAATAATAGAAATAAAATTTAGTAATTAATTAATAAATCAAATATATTATATAGTTATTATTTGTGTCTAATAATAAGTTAAATTATTGTAATTTTCTATATAAAATAAGCATTAACATTAAATAAAATTAAAATAAATGATATTGTATGAGTGATATTAATATACCTTCTACCACTACTAGTCCTATTACTAATTTTCCATTCTTGGATATTCCTGCTTCATTAATTGAAGAAATGTTATCAAAAACAACTCAAATAAGTAATGATCTAGTAAGTTCGTTTGATATAATCAAGAAAAAACGACATTATTTTCGTTCTCAATTAGAAAGATCTGAGATTTTAGGAAAAGATATAGAAATTAAATCGCATAAAATCCTAACTTCTTGTGGTATCGATGGAGCTTTTGCAATTGAACGTCTATTAGGGACAGATCTCATAGCTATTGCCACTATTGGAGTAGAAGGATTAATGTCTACATATCAAAAAGGAGAATGGAGGGATTCTCCTAATCATAATGTTTTCATAAATCCAGAAAGACATGATCCTGAAAATATGATTGCAGCAAGAGGATTAATGATAGAAATGGAGCTAAACCTTGCAGCATCGGCACCATATGAATTAATCTTTTTAGACGGATCTCTTACTACTGGCCTTATTCATATGTATAAAGCTATAGATTTTATTGAAAAACGAAAAAGTGTTACAGCAAATCAAATACGAGATAATTATAAGAATTTCTTATTATCTTATAATAAAATTTTAGGATCAAATGATAATAAAAGGCAATGGATAGGAATTCCTAAATACACTTCAAGAAATGATATAGGAGATCTTTTTAAATGGCCTACAGATTATGATGATAGAGCTATTTTAACTTTAATTTTAAACGAAGGAGAGTATACAATTCCCAAACCATTTGCATTACAAGAAAATTGGCATAAGAAACTTCCTAGTATTGATAATGGTAAATATAATGATGAACTTGAAGATTTAATGGTAAAAGTTATTGATAAAATTAAAGGATTACATGTTATATATTACAAACCTTACAAATGGTCACCAGCTATTAGAATTGAGATTTCATCTTCTGTAGCAAATGATAGTAATAGATTATATGCATTACTTCAATCAATCAAAAACCAATGTTCTATTCCTTCTATTATGGAGCCTTATCCTCTTTATCTTGCCGACAGAATGGTTAAACATATTGCACCTGCTATTCCTGCATACAAACAGGTCTTGACAAGAAGCATGACCGAATTTGAAAAAAATGATGAAAATATATCTGATATCATTTTTATTATGCATTCATACAGAACAGAAAGTGGAATGTGAAAGAAGATATGGTTGCAAATAATATAAACAATAATAATAATAATAATAATAATATTAAAAATAATGGTTCATATTTGAATTGTGATATAAAATTAAATCAACTATTATCTCATACTGAACCAATTGGTACTATCGGATCTCCCTCATCAACTAGCGAAATAAGTTTGAATATATTACAGAATGCTGTAACTAAAAAATTAATAGGAGAACTTGTAATTTTTAGATATATACAAGAATCTAAATCTCATTATTCTTTAGGACAAATTACAGAAATAGAACTCAAAAATGTACTTCTAGAAGATCCCACTATAAAGTCTGTTGCTAGACAAAGAGGCTTAGTGAATCCTATAAGTGGAATTCAAGATACACATGTAGGAAAACTGTTATGTAGTGCAGTCTTTAGTAATAATAAAGATGAGGATTTCTTTGAGACTAGTTTGTTAGGGACAGTACCTGCTACAGGAACTTATATATATGTAACAAACGATGATATACTAAATTTATTACTTGAAAAATATTTAGATAAAATATTTTATTTAGGATATGTATATGGATCACAAACTAAATTACCTATGTGGTTTAAACATTTTGGAGGTGGAATTGATGGTGCGGGAGAAGCATATCATTTAGGTATATTTGGTACAACTGGCTCTGGTAAGTCAACTTTAGCAAAGATGATTCTAATGGCATATTCTAAATATCCAGAAATGGGACTTTTTGTATTTGATCCAGTAGGTGAATTTTCTAAAGATGTCATGTTTGATAACTCTAATGGATTAAGTCAAAGACTAAAAAATAATGACTTTAGTTTAAATACTAAAGAAATACTAAACTCATTAGGAAAGAAATTTGAAATAATCAATATAAGAAACTTAATCTTAGATAGATGGGAATTATTTGAGGAAATATTATACGAATCTTCATTTTTCCCAAATTTGTCTATTAAAGGAGAAAATAAACGAGATGCAGTTAATGTCTTAATAAATGAAATAAAAAATAGATTACACATAAGTCTTACTAATCTCGTTGAATTTGAATCCTTTCAACAATTACTTGATATCTTACGAAATCCTAATATTCAGCTATTAATATATTCTACCTCTGAACCAAGAGCAAGATTAAATACTGTTCTTTCAGAAATAGATGAAAATTATTTATATGAAAGATTTTGGAAGCCTATTTGTCAATTATTTCATTATAGACCAGGTGCACAAACTGTAGACTCTCTACTAAAAAGATTTACCAATGATGAAAAACCTTTAGTTATAGTAGACCTCTCCTTACAAAGTGCTCATCATTTAAAATTAGATTATTGGAATGAAACTATACAGGCGTTAATTCTAAAAAGAATTTTGTATGGTTTAATCAATTTAGGAGAAAAAAGTTGGCAACAAAATATTTCACTAAATACTTTAGTTGTACTTGATGAAGCACATCGATTTGCAAGAAGGGAAAAATATGAAAACTCTGATTTTGAAAATTTAAGACTTACTCTCTTGGATGCAGTAAGAACTACTAGAAAATATGGATTAGGATGGATGTTTATAAGCACTTCAATATCAAGTTTACATAAAGATATTCTCCAACAATTAAGAATAATGTTCTGTGGTTTTGGCTTATCTTTAGGAAGTGATTTGGCTACTCTAAAAGAATTAGTATCTGATCATAATGCACTTAAACTATATCAATCATTTACTGATCCTGCAAGTTCATTTAGTACTAAATCAAGAAAATATTCTTTTATGAGTCAAGGACCAATGTCACCTCTTTCTTTTGCAGGTACCCCACTTTTTCTAAATGTTTTTAATTCATCAGAGACATTTGTAAATGAAAATAAATTACTTTCATATAAAAGAAAGAATATATCTAATAGTTTAACTTATACTCAGGATAATTATGATTTTTAATTGTTATATTATCATCATTTGTAATTTGATTATTTCTTTCTCCAAAACCAAATGCTGCTGCTGCTAATATGAGAATAATTCACGTTTCTGATACTCATCTTGGAAAGAGACCAAAGAGAACTAGAGCTTCCATTATTAATCAAGAGATTAAACCACTAGAAGATGATTTTTATAATTCTTGGAGGCTATTTATAGATGAAATAATAAATCTTGATAAAGATGAAAAACCTGATATCATAATTCATAGTGGTGATTTTTTTGATACTCCATCAGGAACTGATCCTTCTCCACCACCAGAATTTGCAAGAAAAGTAGCTGCAGAGACATTCAAAAAATTATATCAAAATAATATTCCAATCGCTATAATTGATGGAAATCATGGTCGTTATATGCAATATAGAATTTCACCATTAACTGAATACACTATTTTATTTGATAATGTATATCTTTTTACTTATTTTGATATAAGAGACAGTATAAGAAATCAACAACCTTTATTCAAAGATTTTTCAAATCTAAATTTAAGAATTCATGGACATCCATCGATAGAATCTAATGACTTACCACAATTATTATCAAAATATGAAAGTTGGATCTCACTACAAAACAACAACATAGATCCTAACATGATAAATGTAGGGTTAGCTCATGGAATGATAGAAAATCATACGTTGCATAGTAACTTTTTGATGGGAAATTATGATTATATCGGGCTTGGAGATAATCATAAAATGCATCAAGTCAATGATAATGCATGGTATGCTGGATCAACAGAATTGTGGAGTTTTAATGAAGAATCATATCAAAAGGGTTATTTAATGATAGATATTGATGACTCTTTTTCTAAACCTAAAATTAGAGTAATTCCAAAATCTTTACCACAACAGAGAAAAATAGTACGGGATGATATAGAAATTTTTTCAGACGATACTAACATTATGGTTATCAATCGTATTAAAAATGTATTTGAGAAAAATGGACTTAATATACCTTATAATTATCAAACTGCTGCTAGAGTTAAAATTACTATAAAGGGTAATAGAAGTTATGGCTCATTTTTCAATATTAATGAAATCTCATCTTATCTAAATAAAATCACATTAAATAGCAGTGAGTATAATATAGTAGAATTTATTCTAGAAACACCAAAATATTATGATAATAATATTATAAAACAAATTAAACAAGATAATATATTTATTGAATACTTAATAGAAGATCCAGAGAAAGAATTTAAAAAATATATTACATCCACTAGAAAAGATGATCTAAAAAAACATAATTTAAACGCAGACATGCTTGGAAAACTTTTCTTTGAGTCCTTAAAAAACCAATAGTGATTTTTATGAAAATTTTGAAAATAGAATCAAAAAATTTCAAACCATTTGATAATGTCTCAATACCATATGAGGGATATTTGGGAGAAGGATTTTTTTTTATTAAAGGTAAAAATTCAATGGGTAAAACAAGTATAATAGAATCTATCCTATGGGGTCTTCTTGGTGAACATCTTATAGTGGAAAAAGATAGAAAATCCCTCATTAAAACAGGAGAATCTAAATGTGAAGTAGCTATTACATTTGAAATAAGTGATATTCTATATAGAGTAATAAGAACAATTGAAGTTACAAAAAAAAGGGCAGTTCAGATTCCTCAAAATGATTCAGTAAAATCTTCTGCATTGCTATTTAAGAAAGAGAGAAATGAAGATAAATTTATTCAACTTTGTAGAGGTCCAAATATTGTTAATCAAGAAATTGAATCACTTTTGGGAGTATATCCAGAAGTGATTGAAAAAACTGTATATATTAGACAAAAAGAAGTAGATAAACTTGCCCTTGCAGATCCAAGTGAACTAAGAGAACTGATCAAGAAGTTATTCGGATTGAATGATTTTGACGATCATATAAAGAAAAATTTAAGGAATCAAATTAATAGTGTTAATGAAGATATTAAGGAGTTAAAAATACAAATTGGAAGCCTTTTAACAGAAGAAAATGAAGTAGAAAAACAAAAACAAATTTTAAAGGAAAAAGAAAAAAAGCTAG
>DATFBJ010000116.1:0-4622 GCA_035253885.1 Nitrososphaeraceae archaeon | reverse complement strand
TTTGACTGTAGTTATTATTACCTTTCAAATTAAATCTTTTAAAAAAGATTTCCAGTTTTGAAGTATAAATAATTCTATTAGGTCTTCTCTAGTATCAATGTCAAACATAAGATTATCTAATTCTAATGACTCTATTGGGAGATTGTATTTTTGTGCCTCTTTTAAATGATTCATATAGCTATTATCATCATAAAAAGTCTTGATCACATTTGGTGGTTTTCTAAACAATATATTTGTACCGTCAAATCGTTTTGAGGGACATATAATAATACATTTAGGATATTTTTCTGAATTATTACAAATTTGGTCTATTTCTTTGGCAGAAATAAAAGGAAGATCATGAGGAATTACAATATTAGCATCTATATTATTATTAATACAATAACGATCAGCTAGTATAACAGCATTATTAACACCACTATCAGAATCTTCTTTAATAAATTTTAAACTATTTTCAAAAGAGAATTTTTCAATAGTTTTATCGCTTGATACTACGATAATTTCAGTAATTAATCGAGATTCTTTTAATGCTTTGATTGTAATATCTAAAAGAAAGAATATAAGGTTTTTTCGTTGTTGCCATGTTAAAATAGTTGATAATCGTGACTTAGCAAAATTAAGATTTTTCATAGGAATAACAGCAGCTATTTTCTTCATCTATATCATCATCATCATCATCATAATCATAATCGTAATCAACAACAACAATTCATTACCTTTAAAATGAATTTTGCCAATCTTTTTTCTTCTCTTGTACTATTCATCAAAATATTAGTTTTAACAGGTGAAATACCCATTTTAATTATTTCATTAGAATAATTTGCATCTCTATGATCTATAACCATTTTTGAAATCAAGTCTGAATAAAATTTTGCGATACCATGACAAGAAGATTCTATGCCCTTAGCTTTAAGATATTTGCCAGCTGGTCCACTTATTGCTTTTTTTCCTATAATTGGAGATATTGCAATAACTTTATCCCTTTGCTTTACCAATTCCTTTTTAATTTGAGTTAGTGAAAGAATTGGTCCTATACTGGAGACTGGATTTGCTGGGGCAAGAATGATAATATCAGACGACCTAAGAATTCTTAATGCATTGTTATTGCATTTTGCGTGTTCACTATTTTTATAATAAACATCCAATACTTTCGGTTTTGCTTTATTTTTTACCCAAAATTCTTGAATATTCATATCTCCTTTATTTGTAACTATTCTTGTTTCAATATGCATATTTGAAGGTGGGATTATATTATTTTGAATGTTGTATTGATAAAATGCAATCCATCTTACTATTTTTGACAAGGAGAAGCCTTTTGAAAGCATTTTTGTTCTCGTAATATGAGTAACAAGATCTTTATCGCCAATTTGAAACCATGATTCTTCTCCTAATACTTTTAGAACCTTAAGATAGTAAAAAGTGTCATTTTCAATTCCCCATCCACGATTTTTATCCAATATTCCTGCTAATCCATAAATACATGTATCAATATCAGGACAAACATACAAACCATTAAACCAAAAATTATCACCAATATTAGATATAATTGATATATTAGAAGTACAACTAGCAAGTCCACGAATAATTTTTATCGAACCAGTGCCTCCGGCTAGAATTGTTATCAAATAATAATGATTAAAATAAAAACTGATAATCTAAAATTTTCGGTTGTTAATATATAATTGAAGAGTAATTTTATAATTTCAACTTTTAAAGTACAAGAAATATAACAATAAGGTTATATTCGACAAAATGAGAGATTTATATGTGATCGGAAGGTTCTTTTTATTCTATTGGATAATGGGATTAATTTTGATTCCTACTGCTATTTCTCAATCATTTGCTTCACAAATGGAAGTTTTTCTTATTCCTGAAAGGGATAAAGCCGATCCCGTTTTTACTAGCATTAGGTTTATCAATCTTAGATATGAACCTGGAAGTGAGCTATCAAAAATTCTTAATGGTACAAATGAAAGAGTACAGTTTACACTAAATTCTACCAGTCAAGGCATGGATCAATTACAAAGAGCTATTAACGAAGCTTTTCTGACAGAGAAAAAAAGTCCTATACAACTCTCGGACTCTAAATTAGACTATACTGCTCAGATTAGAGGAGATGAAAATAGGGCCCAAATCTCTTACAAGGTAAAATTTGCACCACAAATGTCAAACTTTGTGCTTCCTACTAATGGATCTACACCAGCAATTGATCTTGATTGGAGAAGTGTTGTAATAAAAAACCCATTAACTGTGAATGTACCTGAGTATGGGGAATTTGATGTTAATTTCCCCATTGGACCGATCCAAGCTCTCTTTCCAGAAGCAGCTCAAAAACTTGAATCGGTAGAGGAATTTAGAGAAATCCTAGACACTCCTCTGCTAGATTATGAAGAAATAGGCTTACCTATGGATAGATGGCATTTCCTTTTTGATCCTACAGGTAGTCAGGCTGCTGCTGCAGGCGCAGGATTTGAAGAGCAGGGTGGATCTAAAGTTGTATCAGTTTTTTCACTTGGAGAAAGTAGTTTTAGAGAAGGAACACATGCAGCAAAAGAAGCATCAGCAACTGCAAACGTAGATGGTTCAGACGTTACTATCAGGTCCTCTAATCCTCCCCCTAGTGGACAGATACAAATAGCTGGCTTTGCACAAGTAAGAAACATCAATAATGCTGAAATTGCTTTTGTTAGTCCACAAGGACCGACAGGAACTGCTACTGCAACCGGTGGATTTCCAATTCAAGTACTTTTGATTTTAGGAGGAATGATGGGTGCTGTTGCTGTTCTCGTATTGGTAAAAGCTAGAAAGCCATCTTAGCTAATTTTTAAACAATCAGCAAAAAACAAAAAATAAAACAACGATAACATTTCTTTTTACCTTATTGTTATCTCCTTTTCAAAGATATATCTGAAATAGCATTTGTTATATTTTATTTTTACAATTAATTTTCCACATTTTATTTTATTAGTGTGGTAGTAACTAATATGTTATCTTTCTAGCAACTTAATAATTTTTCTTATACAAGAGTGATCTATCCACACCACATATAACATTACGATTAACTGTTATATTTTTGATTTATAAATAATATATTAAAAGCTGCCTCCTTCTTTACAAAGTTCTTAAATTGGTAAAATTTAGATAAAATTTCATATCTTTTATCGAAAGCTAATTTATAAAATAATAATAGAGATTATTACTAGAGAGCAATGTAGATATCTGATACATTATTAATATAAATGAAATTGGTAGAAGAAAAAGAAGGAATCAGCTTTAATTATTCAATATTTGATGAAACTGAAGAAATATTTTCATCATTAGCTAATTCTCAAAGATTAGCTATATTATACATCATATCGAATAATAATAAAAAAACATTATCATCAATAGCAAAGGAATTAAAAATTACTACCCAAGAAACACATAGGAATTTAAATAAATTGATGAATTCTAATATAATTCAAAAAGATTTCAAAGGATATTTTTCATTAACTGTATTTGGAGATATAATCATAAAGAATATATCTGCAATTAATTTTCTCTCAAAGCATAAAAGATTCTTTTCTGAACATGATTTTCACAATATTCCTATTAAATTTATTCAGAGAATTGGTGCTTTAGAAAAAAGTGAGTTTATTTCTGGATTTGTGGCTATTATAGAATACATAAAAAGAATGTATCAAAATTGTGAAAAGTATATTTATAGTATCCTACCTCAAGTTCCTCTTGACCTCATCCATACTGCAATTCCCATTGTAAGAGAGAGAGGCTTAAAATTTAAACATATCTTACCCATTGATGCACTTATTCCAAAAATAAGTGAAGAATTTTTGAAAAATGAAGGATATAGTCAATTATTACATACAGGAATAATAGAAAGAAGAATGATTAGTAAAACAAATTTAGGAATAGTTTTAACTGAAAAGCAGGCGTTAGTAATGTTTCCATTATCAAAAGGTAATGTTGACATGAATTTTATATTTTGTAATAATGTTTCTATGGATGATGGATTATTTCATGAATGGTGTCTTGATTATTTTATAGAAATATGGAATAATGCCAAAACATTTGATGTTAGTAAACTTAAGAAAGTATAATTTTCTTTTATATTAACTATAATTTTTTATAATAATAGTAGTTTTTTATAATAATTTTAGATCACTATAATCCTGAATTTTCAATCAATAATATGATTTTTTATAATTTTTATGATTTTACATAATAATACTTTAATCTTCTTTAAATAAATAAAATAACTAATTAAAATAATGACAAATAAAAACATAAAAATAGTTAGCTGTGAATCTTTTGGTGACAAAAATTGTGAATGTGGTTTCTGTTGTAGTGATGGATAAAGAAGGAAAGTAATCTTATTTATCTTTATCATTGATATTATCATCGAATATACTCATATAGTAATAATTAAAGGAAATAAAGCCAAGGATACAAATTTATAATTATAATTCTCTCAGAATGAAGAATGAAGATGAGTAAGAAAGGGATGAAAAAGAAGGAAATACAAATACAATCACTCTGCTGCTGATGCTGCTAATAAATTTTCCAACAATAGCAATTTTATAAAAATTTAATTATTGAAAAGTTAAATATTATTTTTAACCTAA
>DATFBJ010000115.1:0-2148 GCA_035253885.1 Nitrososphaeraceae archaeon | reverse complement strand
GTTGACTGTGATATTAAACTAAAATAATAAATCATTTAATATAATAATATGAAATATAGAAGTAGAACGGAAATAGTTGGTAATATACTGGATGCTGCAAATGGAAGAGCAACCAAGACAAAAATAATGTACAAAGCTTTTTTGAGCTATGCACAATTAAAGGAATACCTTTCTGTTTTGACAGAAAACAATCTAATAGAATATCTGGACGGGACTCAAACATTCAAGACTACAGAAAAAGGATTAAACTTTCTCAAGATGAATAACGAAATTGGCGAATTATTACAAACTACAACAATCAAAAACGAATAGTTAATTTTATTTTTTTTATTATACTAAATTATCGATACTAAAGGGTTGTATCTCAGGTTCATCCAAATTTACGTATAATTTATTAAACCTGCCAACTTTGTAGGTGAATAGATAAGAATAATAGAATTCTGAACTTTCGGATTTACAAAACATTATATTCCATTTAAAGAATATAAAATTAATGTCTACATACAAGGAAAATACGGATAGTAAACCAAAATTTAACAATGAGATATTTATCGGGAAAAAACCACTTATGACTTACGTCACTGCCACACTGGTTCAACTGGCTAACGAAGCAACTGTTTTTATAAAAGCAAGAGGAAAAAGTATACCCATGGCAGTAGATGTTGCACAGATTATCGTAAAGAGAATGAATGCATTGGATTATAAGGTAGCATCAGTCAAAATTGGTTCTGAAGCTATAAAATCTCAAGATGGAAATACTCGCAACGTCTCAACCATTGAAGTAGCTGTTTCTAGATAGCTCTTAAATTGTTTTATTTTTAAACTATCGTAGATATATCCAAGTTAAAATAGAGTTTTTATAAAGCTTTTATTACATTATTATTGTTAAGATAAGAAAATAGTAATAAACTATTAAAAACAAATTATTTTTGATAAATATATTTATTAATAAAATATTTGGATATAAAGTACAACTATTATGCTTGTTCCTAATAGTAAAATACTGATTTGTATGTGATATAATAGTATAATTTCTTTGCCATTTGTTTCAATACTATTACTAGACAATGATAATATTATCAAAATAAATTAAGAATAAATAAAGCAATAATCATCAAAAATATTTTTAAAATAAGTTTCTAATAAAAGCTAAATACAAGGTAGTAGAACCCTACTACATGGACGAATCCACTCCCGACGGGCCCGCAATTTTCTCGGGACCACTAACTCAAAAGAGGAAAAGCAATATACTTCTAGTGTATCAGGTTTAAAAGTGCATAAATAAGGAGTTATTTTAAGTATAGGTAAACCAATCAAAAGATTAAAGTTGTATTTGTTATTTCTCAGGAGAAATTAGAAGGAGGTATTCATTTAATATAAAAGTGATTTAATTATCGAACTAACATAACTGGGCAACTTGCTTTTTCTAATACATTTCTAGCAACACTACCAGTTAGAAACTTTGAAAGTCCACCTAATCCTGTAGTTCCCATAATTATTAGTTCTACTTTTTCATCGTTGGCAAATTTTATCATCTCATCAGATGTATTGCCTATTAATACTTGTGTCTGTAAAGAGATATTCTCAATATTTCTATATTTTATGTTCTCTTCAAGCATATTTTCAGCATCTTTTTTAATTTCTAATGTGGTATCTTTTAGATATTGTTCTAGTGTAATCATATCTCCTGTTTGCTTTGATTTAAATAAGCCAGCGCCAAAAGTAGTGGGGGCAGGTATCTCTTGTACAACGTATACTACTATAACATTTATAGTGATATTAGTATATATTGCCGACATTTTTGCAATTGTTATAGCGTTTTCTAAAGCAATTTCCGATGGATTTGATGTATCATAAGGAACTAGTATCTTATTATAGTTAATCATTTCTCATTGTCATGAGTATATTTACATAAAAACAATACTTTTGAATTGAAAAAGCATTTAACAACGAGTTTAAGAATATACAAGTAAATTTTAGGAAAGTATAAAAAATTTTTATATATAAAATACTTTCCAAATCTTTATATTTTCTTTTATCTTTATTGAGATTCACTATCTAAAAATGGATTCTATTGAAAGCCATTATTATCATAGGACATTGGAACAGTAAAAAAGAAGAAGAAGATTTTGAAATGTTCGACAACAA
>DATFBJ010000114.1:0-2009 GCA_035253885.1 Nitrososphaeraceae archaeon | reverse complement strand
TCTGTCTTTGCTCAATCGGAAAGAACTAATCAAACAGGTGAATCATTAAAACAAAATGCTAGTGATATTGTATCAAATATCAGTAAAGAAGTAAAGAGCAAAGGATCTAATATTACTAAAGAAGTAGCAAAAGATGTGGCTTCAAATATAGGAAAACAACTACAAGATTTAGCAAAGTAATTCATCTTTATCTTTTTTAATGATGGTGATTTTTTTATTATTATATTTTTATTTATCAATAGATTACAAAGATATTTTGATTTTGTTGTTGATGTTGATAATAATAGTAGTACACTGGTCGAAAACATTTAATTAATTAGACTATAATTTAATCATATCAAATTTTTATATGCTGTCTTAAATTTTAGTTAATGAAAAAGGCATTTTCCTTAAGTATAACAACAATAATAATAATGAGCATATTGACGATAGGTGTTTTATCTAATAGTCCATCCATTTCATCAACAGATACCTCTTTAGTAAACAAAGTTTTTGCTCAAGAATCAGCACAAGTTTTCATTGCTCAAGGAGCAGCGGATCAAAGCAACCCCGAGCCATTTGTTCCACCTCAACTCGGCGTACCTATAGGAACTAGTGTTTCATGGACAAATGATGACTCGATAGAGCACACCGTAACTGCTGATGATGGCGAATCGTTTGACTCTGGCCCGATATCCCCTGGAGATACATTCGATAATACATTTAATTCACCTGGAGAATTTGGCTATCATTGTTCAATACATCCCTTCATGACAGGTGTAGTTGTAGTAGAATAATCCTCATCTTCTTTTTTATTTATTAAAATATGTTAATTTTTTTGACAATTTCCCATAAAACGTTCTTCTATTTAGAAAAATAATTAGTTAGCAATTAACGAACTTTTCTTGTTCTTCTTTCTTTATTCTCTATTTCTTGTATTATTTTGTTATAAAGATCTACAATATGATTTGAACAGGTATAATGTATTTTGGTAGTGCCGTCTTTATAAAATTCCTTTATATTTGTTATTGTTGCTGCTTTCTTTGCTACTGGCTTTGTATCACATATTCACAACAATAAATTGTGGAGTTACCATAATCATCATCATCATCTTTTTTTACTAACTACTTTTCTAGATTATACTTCAACATTTCTTTATAGATAATTATTATAGTACAAAAAAAGTTATTAAAGTATTAGCAATAGCAATAATAATAATACAAATATCAAAAACTGATAGAAACTATAAAACGATACTCAAATTCACAAAGACAGATAACATCTAGAGTAGCAAGGAAAGCGATACAACAAACAATAGGCAAGGAGGAGAACTATTAATAAATATCTAAAGATACTACAAGAAGAGGATATAATATATGGCAAATGATTAGATGGAATGTATGATATCCAATCTTGGATATTTAGAGATTCTATTATTAAAATAAAAAAAGATACAGAAGAATCTCAAAAACAAACAACAATGAATAATAATAATAATTCTTGGTCAAGAATATAACAAAAATATATAATCTTTTTACAATTTAACTAGTGATATTATAAGCTACAAAAATAATAAAAATATACTTTAAAATCTAGTTCATTGTTAATATGAATGAAAAAAATGAAAATACAAAAAACAACTTAACCCCCTTCGAGAAATTAGCCGCTGCAGGAGAAAAAGCAGCAGTCTATATGCGAACAACAGATGATTTTGCCCATTGGGTTACTGATAATATTACTAGCGTAAATGTGGAAGAATGCATTAGTATCTTGGAAGATTATATACAAAGTAATGAACATATTATACAAAGAATAAATAAAGTAAAATCATAGATATTTTTAAATCATTATTATCTCTCACAATATCTAATATTTTTTATTCTTATTTTGGATAAAGATAAATATATTTATTTATTCACTATTGGTTTAGCGATATTACTTTTACAAAAAATATATCTTCTTGAAAAATCTCATTATAATTAATTCCTAATCATAGCATACAAATACTTTATATTTTAAGAATAGATAAT
>DATFBJ010000113.1:0-3620 GCA_035253885.1 Nitrososphaeraceae archaeon | reverse complement strand
CAGAAGAAGATAAAAATTAAATTTATCTATATTTCTAATAAGCAATAGCCTTTTTGTTAAAGATTCACCTATGAATGTTGGGATTTGTATTATTTGAATATTTATATCTAATGAACTTAATTGAAGTTAAATTTTAAAAATTGAACTGCTAGATAATTTTAAAAAGAATATATTAGATTATAAAAAAACCATATTTAACTTTATTAACATTCATATATTTTAAGTAACAAACTGTAATAATTGAAAGTAAAGGTCATAAGTATAAACCATAAAATGATGATTGTTAATGGTTGAACCATTAGAACGTCCTCTATCATCGTATATTCATGCTCAATTTGTCACTGCTGATGAAAACACTTCTATTGCTGATGCAGTTAAAATATTGCAACCTAAAAATGTTGAGATTATCCTTGTTACATCAAATGGTAGAAAATATGTTGGAATTGTAACAGATAGTGACATTTTAGAAAAGGTTGTTATGAAAGGAGAAGATTCAGATTTAGTATTTCTTAAATCAATTATGACATCTCCAATAATAACACTACCAAGTTCTGCTACAGTAAAACAAGCTATTGAGTTAATGCGTATTCATAAAATCAAACATCTTCCTGTTACTGATATCACAAATAAAGAACAAATTATTGGTACAGTAACACAAGAATATCTTGCAGAAGCAATTCGTATAGCAGTTGTTGAAAAAACTTTTAGAGGTTATAGAAAAATAATAAGAGAACATTATAAACCAATTTTTGCAAATGTGGCTATTATATTACAATTTTCTGGTTTACTGATGATTATACCTGCATTATTAGGAACATTTCTAGGTGAATGGCAATCTTCAATTGGTATTTACATTGCATTTGTAGGAATGTTTCTAACGGGATATATTATGAATATATTAGGAGAAAAAAGTCCGCTTAATCTAAAACAATCGTCTATTGTTGTTGTGTTAAGCTTTTTTTTATTGAGTCTATTTGGTAGTCTGCCTTATATGTATGTCAATCCATTTTGGCATGGAATTGATTTATTTTCTCTTTTTGCAAGTTCTTTTTTAGAGAGTTCATCTGGTTTTACAACAACAGGTATTTCTACAATAATACATCCTGAAGATTTACCTGATAGTTTTTCATTTTATCGGTCCTACACTCAATGGGTCGGTGGTTTAAGTTTTATTTATTTGATTGTGGCTTTGTATTATCCTGAAACGAAATTAGCAGGAATGAAAAATGTGTTGGGTAGTGGTATATTAAGATTCAGACAATTACTTTCTACTATTTGTATTATCTTTACAGTATATACAACAATTATTGTTCTATTATTATTCTCTTTGGGACATGTAAATATACTTGATTCAATATCATTGGGTTTTGCTACACTTGCTACTGGTGGATTTGTACCTACGTCTACTGCTCTTAATGTAGAAAATCCATTTACCTTGATTGTAATTATGAGTGGAATGATAATTGCAGCATTACCTTTTGCATTTCATTTTGGTATTTTTAGTAAAATCGTAGAGGCAACAAAGGAACTTAAGGAAATTATAATATTTCTAATACTTTTAACTTTCTTTATATTTTTATTTATATTTATAGAATCTTCATATTTAGAAAAAGAATGGATTTCTTATATGTTTCATATAGTTAGTACATCAACGACAACAGGATTTCAATTTATTGATTTATCACATCTGTCTATCTATGGTAAAATATTACTAATTGTAGTCATGCTAATAGGAGGAACTGCATTCTCTACTGCTGGAGGAATAAAAATAGCTAGACTATTACTAATTTTTGAAAAATTAATTAATAATAAAAATAAAAAATTGACATCTCAATTTAAGAATAAAAATATTACTAGTCTGCCTCCACTAATTTCCGCAACCGCAATACAATTTCGTAAAAGAATTCAACAATCTTTCAAATCATATAATCAAGGAAAAGAAGTAGAAAAAAACAATAAACAAATGACATGTGAAGTCCCTTTAGACAAGTACAAATTTAATATCCTTTCTGATAAAGCCTTTAGAGAAGCCTTATTTGTTGTTGTTCTTTTTATTTTATTCACAGTCATAACAGCCTTATGCATATATTTCTTAGATAGGAATAATCATAGTTTTATCGATGCAGTATTTGAAACAGCTTCTACCATTTCAAATAATGGTTTAACTATAGGAATAACAACTATGAATTTGGATTCAATATCCAAAATTATATTATCTTTCAATATGATAATGGGAAGATTTGAAATTATAGCTATATTATACATTTTCGTTTCAAAGTTGAGAAGGTAAGAAATAATCTTCTCATTGTGATTATGAATACTATAATTTTTTTAAAATTATTGAATTTCTAAATCCTATAGGACAATAAATTTACAGTTAACCAATTTTTCTTTTATTTTTTTAGATATTGCTTCTATTTTAACATTTCATTCTAAATAGTAACAAGAGGTTACAAAAATTATTTATTATAAACCTATTTAAAAGAGTAACTCAGAGTTGCTCTTTAGCAAAGTAATTAAATTATTTTTATTATAATAACTATAGAAAGTAATGAAGACTCCTAAATGGATCTGCTCTAAATGTCGACAGCCTTTTACAAGAAGATGGAATGGAAATCGTCATTGCAACAATAAACATTCTGGTAGAATAGGAAATATTATCTCTTTTACAGAGTATATGATTAATCGAACAGATTCTTCTATTCCCTTAAGCTACTCTTATGAACATAACAACATTCATCAGTTAAATGTAAAAGAACATCTATTTTTGGACAAGTCAATTCCTGAAGATAATAATTCGTCATTTAACACTATAGCTGATCCATTCAACGATTTTCTAGAACGTGAATTATTACCCTACAAAGTATTGGAACCATTATCTCCGAAATATAAAGAAATGCAATGTCTTCTTGACTCTTTACCTGAATTATACAAGCAGTCACTCCTTGGCATCGCTTTATTTTCAGCAATCATTTCGGACAATCCCAAAGAGACAATGGATAAAAAATTAACAGAGTATCGAAAATTGAAGAACAGTAGAATGATGTTGAATGATCTAACATTAATCTGTGGTCAAAATGAAGAATACATAAAAGAGTTTTTAAGATTAAAATTTAAACAAAATGACTATCATCAACTTAGCAAATAAAATAAACGTTAGAAACTACTATCACACATATTAATTAGCTTTAACAATGTATAATTAATTTAAGAAAAGTTTATGTACATTTTCCTTTGTGATATGAAGTTTATAGACTTCATCTTGTTTCAATATAAAAATTTGGTCATGTCCTTCAAATAATTCTACAAGATCTTTTATCTCTGCATTTAGCAAGGTTTCAGTCTTGTATGTACAATACATAAGTCCTGGAATTCTATTATTATCATAAGCTTTTTCAATTTTTAAGGCTTGCTGTAATGAAGACTTTGCTATATCATTTATAAGAAAATCAAGACAGCAAACTTGTTTATTATTGGCATTATTTGCTATTTTTCCATAACTTAGTTACAGTAACTTATAATACCTTTTTGATTTTGAACTTGAATTTGCTGATTTTGATTTTGTTTTTGTCCTTTATTTTTAGTTGTTTCATTATTATAATAATAAGATATTACTGTTC
>DATFBJ010000112.1:0-2026 GCA_035253885.1 Nitrososphaeraceae archaeon | reverse complement strand
TTTTATAATGATTTATTTTTTTATTTTTTTATAACATTTTATAAGGAAGAATTATGAAAAATATGAACAATAATAACAATTTTAATCCTGAAAATTATTTATTTAAATTATTAATAATAATAATAGCAATCAAAAAAGCTTAATCATTTATTAATACCAATGTCTTTAACCTTTGCATCAATAGTATATGTTACAGTAAATGGCTCACCATTTGTTTTATGAAAAACTAGTGCATTTCCTACAAAATTAAATGAACCAGAACTTATTCCAGTTCCATTTATTTCGATAGGTACATCAATTATATCTCTCATATGAGTAATAGCAATACTCTTGTTACCTGGCAATATGGCATGATAGGGTTCACCATGTGACGAATCTGGTTTCTGTTCTGGAGTATAAGTATGAAGAATCTCTGTCTCTATTGGTTTACTTGCAGTAAATGTTACCGTTCCTGACCAAACCTTTCCATCATTTCTTAAAGGAAGTGCAAATACCACCTCATGAGATGGCTGGCCAGGATGCCTTACAGGAGCTGGTTGGGACATAACTGTCTTTTGTTCCACAAAAGTGTAGTTACTATTATCAAGAATAGAAGATGAAGGTAAAGAGGATTTATTATTATTATTATTATTATTTATATCTACAGATGCAAAAACAATTGAGCTTAAATCACTAGATATTATAGATATCCCAGTTACAGCCATTAAAAATATAATTACAGAAACTAAAAATGATACTTTTGAATCATCATCTATATGAAACTTATCCTTATCAAATAAATAGAACATTTAAGTCTCTAAAAGGAATTTAATTATTAATTAATTTTCCTATTTTGCATCGATAACAAAGAGACCGATTCACTGTAATAGCCTTGTCATTTTTTTATCACATAATAGTTCATGGCGTTTTAAACCAAAAATAAATTCTATAACAATATTTATTATAAAATATTATTGCCATCCATGATAACATATTTGGAACATTAATTAGTAAAATAAATTTAGAGACATCTCCTACTGATAATTCTTTTCAAACAATGATACACCATGATACTACAACAAATAATACTGTAGAAAAAAATCTATGACAATTATGCAACATTAAGAAGATCTTCTTTTGCTTTTCATTTAATAGAAATATATAGACTAAAATATACAAAGACATCTTACAATTTGAATATAGTAGTAGATATAATATGAATTTGAAATTTATTTTAACAACAACAATATCTGCAATCTCAGTAATAGCAATATATTTTACTATCTTGTCTTCATTGTATTCTGATAGCAATTTATTTTATTCTTCTTTTTCTATAGTAAAGGCACAACAACAACAATCCTCTATAAGCGATCATGAATTTCATGGCTACCTAGAACAAATGAAAGGACATTTAGATGCTTCAATTATAAATGTTCAAAGTAATAATAACAATAGTGTATTAGCAGTTGCTCATGCATTACATCCTATTGAAGAAATTGTAGATATAATAAATAATAGACTAATTCAAACAAATGAAACTTTAACAAAAGAGTTTTCAAACAAATTAAATAATTATGTTCAAACTGTAAAGTCAAACGATCTAAATAGAATTATGAAGGAGAAAACAGAATTAGAGAATTTGCTTAATGATGCATTAGATCAATCAATATCTTTAGAAAAAAGAAATAGTCGAGATTATATACTCAACGTTACTGCAGAATTAATCACTATAGCATCTGAAGAATTTAATGAAGCAATGTATAATGGACAAATTATTAATTTATTAGAATATCAAGATGGTCAGCAATTTATTAAAAGAGCAATAATGCTTATGGAGGAATCACAATCATTATTATCATCAGATAATGATGATAATAAAAAGTATATTGACAAGATAAGAGAGATGGAAAAAGATATGAATTTAAAAAATGATCCTAGTAAGGTAGATAGTAATGTAAAAGATATGCTTTGTGAGATTAAAAAAGGATTTTATTGCTAGTTCATTTATTATTTAATTAATGAATTATACTTATTCGTAATTGTTTTT
>DATFBJ010000111.1:0-3678 GCA_035253885.1 Nitrososphaeraceae archaeon | reverse complement strand
TTTTATAATTATCATTGCTATTTGTCGTAGATATTTGATGATATCATCACTCTTTACTTTAGTATATTATGTTAGATCAACAAGACTCCGTATGATATTCTTTTCAAAGTTGGAAGCTTTGGATTTCTTTAAAGAAATCATATCTATAAGCTAATTCTGATATAGAGTATTCAAATTTAAAGTCGAATTTTTGGAAGAATCTGTGAAAATATATGGATGCAGGTTGCCGGAGAGTTATTATATATCTCAGACATGAAACAAAGTTAAAAATAATATTCATGGTTTCATTTGTAAAATAAAACAAATCTCTTTATGCAACAAACTTACAGTTACAGATCAAGGCTCGAATAGTTGAGATATTCTAAATATAACTCTCAGGAAGATCCATATGAAAAGACCTTCAAGGCCAAGAAGAGCAATTTAATTTCTTGATATTTTTTCTTTCCATTTCTTTATATTTAAAAAGCTTTTTTACCACATAAGGAAAAGATAGATATATAACAAATATAAAAAATATTGAATATAAAAAATTTAATCTAAACAGGATTATTATCCTTATTTAAATACGTTGTTTATTTTAGAAACTATACGGATATTTTGTTATTTCTCAAAATGTTATAAGCTGTTATAGATGATGTTTATAAAATTGCTTTATAGATCTAATATGAACCCAATTTTTGTATCTTTCCATAATAGCACAAAATATCTTATTAAATTTTTGTTATTTCTTGTCCTTAAATATATTTAATATTAACAGGTTACATAATTAGGATTCCTAAGAAAGTGTTGGTATTGTCAGGTCTAAAAATACGTGGGTGTTAGAGGCTACAATAACACCCGTGAATCAAATGTGATAAACCATTACCTGTATTTGTAGCAATTATAGTAAAAGTAAATAGAATAAAAGATTATTGTTGATTTATATGCTAAAAAATTTTATTGGTTTTATTATCCTAATTTTTTATTCTTGCAGAAGTATTATATATATACCTCATGGTTACCAAGGATTTTTATAATAAGGTTATTAGTATTAGTATAGTAATATCTATTGGATCGTTTGCAGTTTATATTATATATTTTGAATAGAAAGAATGAAAGAACGAAAAAAAAGAGAGAGTAAATAAAAGAGAAAAAGTAATTATATAATAAATAATGTCATCAGATATACTTGAAAATAAAGGATCCGCCGTGTATTTGGTTTGGAGTGATTTTGGAGAGATGAGACAATTAGTAGGTGTTTTTTCACAAAGGGATTATGCACAAAAATATATTAATCATATTCGTAAAAAAGATGAAAAGACATTGATAGAAGATTCTCCTGAAGAATGGATAATAGATGATCCCTTAAAAGAAATTGTCTATTTTTAATAGGAATTAAGAAGATTAATTAGTTATTGAAGATCTTTTTAATCTCTTTACTAACATTAGTTATACATTCACTCCTCCTAATGCATTTTTTCTCAAAATCTTCTCCATTGAAATTTAATATTATAATTACCTGATTCTATATTCCTATATTTTTTAGTAGTAGATAGCTGCAGATGATGCCATTCAAGATCTGCAGTTATTCAGTTGTTTTGATATATGTATTTGCAATATTCTTTAGAAAATATTAATCATAAATTCTAAAAAATTCTATAGTAATACAGATAAATATATTACAAATTAATATTCTTAGTTTTTAAAATACCTTGATCTGTAAATTATTAATAATATGTATTTATAAATAATAATTAAATAATAATGATATTTATAATTAGTAGTATCAAAAATCTTATAATATAAAAAATTTTTTAATTATTATTAAAGATAAATTAAAATATATTTATATATTTATTTACATTATCTAATTATTGATACTTTTATTGTCAAATAGGTCTCGTTTATTGTTGCTATATAGAAAAAAAATAATGTAAATAGCCATTTATTCTAAGGTGTATTTTTATATTATTGATGAAAATGAAAGAAAATTTATTAAAATTTTAAAAAGATATTATTGTCTAAATTTTAGTATCTTTAAAATAAAAAAGGATTTAGTTCAGAATTTTTCTTTTTGTTCCTTTATACTAGTCAATTACGGTTCTTCTTCAGATTCCTTTTCTTCAGATTCCTTTTCTTCAGATTCTCCCTCTAGTTCTAATTCTTCCTCAGCTGTTGTGGCTCCAGCTTCTCCTTCCTCAGCTGTTGTGGCTCCAGCTTCTCCTTCCTCAGCTGTTGTGGCTCCAGCTTCTTCAGTTTCAAGAATATCGCTGAAAAATGTTGTTTCTGTACCTAAATCGTCAGTTTCAGCTTGTGCTGTTTCTACTGCTTCTTGTTCTCCTTGTAGGTTTTCAGGAAAAGTTGTTAGTCTTTTGTCTGGTGTTTGTTCTTCTTTTAATAAGGTTTGTAATCCTGCACCCTTCTCTTCAGAAGTTGGTGGAGGTTGTGATGTTGTTGTTGTTGCACCTTCAGGTTGTCCTTCTTGACCTGGTTCTGTAGATTCTTGTAATAAGCTCAACAATCCTGTCTGGCCTCCTTCGCTACCAGGTGGTCCTTCTGCTTCTGCTACAGCAGCAGCAGGTTGAGGTTCCTGCTCTTCTTCTTGTTGTAATGCTTCTTGAATAGCAGTTTGTGATATTGCCTGTTCTACATTAGTACCTGTTGCGAGCTGTGTTGCTACTTGTTCTATAGCTTGATTAACTGTCTCTGTATCGCCGGTTTCAAGTTGTTGCGCAAATTGTGAAATTGATTGTAATACTGGATTATCAGCACCGCCTTGGGCTACTTGCTCTGCTATTTGTGAAATAGCTTGAGAAACATCTGCTTGTCCTCCTTCCTGTTGTGCTGTTTGAAGGGCAATTTGTTGTATTGCCTGTTGGGCTTCTGCAGGATTGGTGCCAGTTAAGCTAGCTACTTGTTCTGCAATTTGAGAAATTTGTTGGTTGATTTGTTCTCCTCCAGGTAAAGCTGTTTGAAGAGCAGTTTGTGTTATTGCTTGTTCTACATTAGCACCTGTGGCTACTTGCTCAGCAAATTGTTGAATAGCTTGAGTAACAGCTCCTGTATTGCCAGCTGTTTGCTGTTCTGCAATTTGAGTTATAGATTGAGCTACAGCTCCTTTTGGATTTTGAGCTACTTGCTGTGCAAATTGTGAGATAAGCTGAGAGACAGCTGCTTGGTCTCCGCCTTGTTGGGTAGCAAGCTGATTTGCAAATTGTTCAATTGTCTGTTGTATTGTTCCAGGACTTGCACCTGTTGCTTGAGCAATTTGTTCTGCAACTTGAGTAATTTGCTGGTTTACATTTGATGCTGCTTCTGCTGTTTGTGTTGCAACCTGTTTTATTGCTTGTTCTACATTAGCACCTGTGGCTACTTGCCCAGCAAATTGTTCAATAGCTTGAGTAACAGCTCCGGTATTGCCAGCTGCTAATTGTTCAGCAATTTGAGTTATAGACTGAGTTGTCTGTCCAGTTGGATTTTGAGCTATTTGCTGTGCTATTTGTGAAATAGCCTGACCTGTTGCTTCAGGCCCTGCTTGTCCAGCAGTTTGAACGGCAATTTGTTCGATTGCTTGTTGGACTGTTGCAGGAGATAATCCTGTAACTTCAGCTACTTGATTTGCAATTTGGGTAACATCACAATTACCAACTTGAGGACAAATTACATTTTGATTGATAACTTGTTGTATAATATTTTGTA
>DATFBJ010000110.1:0-3180 GCA_035253885.1 Nitrososphaeraceae archaeon | reverse complement strand
TCACTATTAAGTTTTGTTTGTATCTACGTTTATCCTTGTACATATGACTGATGCCAGTCATTAATACAATTTTCTCTATTGTTAAAATATCATTTTCATCAATTCCTGCATTTGATAATCTTCTTATGCTCTCTATCGCTTTTGGGTATGAATTAAATTTCTCATTTTCTTTTATTATGTTTATTTCTAGACTTTTGAGCTCACCTTGTAATCTATCTCTTTCCTTTCTTGACCTGATTACTTCATAATAATTTTTTAGATCATCAAAAAATTCGTTTTTTTATTTTATCCAAACTTTTATTATTTTCTCTTCCAATTTGATTTAAAGTATCAAATAAAATTGTAATTCATTAATGCTAACATCCATTCTTTCTAATTCCTTTATAATATCTAATTTTATTATGTATGAATCTAGTAAGCCTTTACGAAAATTTATCTCTTGATTCAGTTTCTCCAATTCATCTTTCTTTGTTTCTACTTCCGATTTATAATACTGTATATAGTATACTAAATTATCACATAATCTCCAAATTTTTCTAAAAACTTGGTAACATTAAAATTCTCTTTTGCTATTCCCCTAACGCAATCCACAAACTGACTTAAATTTTCCATACTTATACTATATTTGGCAATAATGAACAACATAAAGAGCAAAAATGGTTTTTAACTTAACTGATAAAACTACGGATTAGATAATAATAATCAACATATATTATTAATTGTCTTAAATTGTTTCATTTACATTCATCCATGAGTTTAGAGTAATATGTTTAGAAATTAATTATCCAATACAATAACATCTATGAAAATTATGATACTACTATGAATAATCCTCCTAATGAAGCCCGAGTAAACGCTAGTGTTCTTATAACTTTTGATCATCTAAAATCATTAGAACAACAGCAATAGAAGTCAAGAATGGGAATACCATACCATAAACAATCAAATTCTTTTCTGGAATTTCATAATATACGATTAAAGATATAGAATTATCTTGCATTACATTAGATTGACTCCATGAACTTTATCATTATTCAGAAACAATATCAGATAATATTTCATATTTTTTTGTATTGAATCAATAGGACCAGTTAACAACTCAAGGGAATTAGATATTTTAGAACGTTGTACGCCTCCTATCTTTTTGCTATAAAATTGACGATTATTACCATTGCTACTAATATTATTATTCGTAGTAGTAGTTTAATTGCTCCTATTCGGACAAACATGCTTCTTTTTACTAAATACTTCAAAGTAAGCATTTCCTCATTGTTCCAGTAAATCCTAGTACCACAATTATAATTGCAAGGTTTAGGATTGATAATAGTGTTAGTAGAATTCATATCGGACTATATCATGGACTATCTATCAAATCATTTAAGTCAGCAGGAATAGGTATGATTGCAGGAATTCCAAATTCTTTTCTAAATTCTTTGTTTAATTCTCCCATATTTTTTATATTTGTATGTTGAGATTTGAATTCTTTATATACCTTAAGAAATTCTTTCAGACTACCAAATCTATCAACACCAGCTTTAAGAAAAACAAGTTCATCCTTAGTATATCTACGACCACTAGCATCTTTCACCTCATTAATTTCTAATTCGTCAGTATTACTGTCATAATCAATTATAAGCCCATATCTGAAACAAGCAAAAACATGAAATTTTTTATCATTTTTTAAAATAGACATGTATCTTTGTCTATCTTGGCCAGTCCACTCGATTCCATCCTTCTTTTTAACATATTCTACTACCGCATTTATTCCCATATCAAAATAATAGTCTCTATCTCTTCTAGTCATTTTTTGTTACTCTAATTTCTAAGTATATATTTAATAACATATTAGAAATATTAGAAAAAGAGCTCATTTCCTATGTCTTTCATAGAAATCTAACAATTTTCTAATTATATCGTCCATGGATTCACCATGTCCTCCTAACTTGACTAATTCTCTATAAGTATCTTCACTTATGCTTATAGTCGTTTTTCTTCCCATTATCATATGATATTTCTTCAACTCTTAAGTTCTTAACAATATCTTCAAAAGAGCTCATTTCTTGTTGTTATTTATTCCTATCTTTTTCTTCTTTTAGACTTGATATTAATTCATTGATTTTGTTCTCAAGTTCTTTATTATCAGGATTGTCGATATATTCCTTAATTAATGTTGCCATTTCATCATCTGTAATTTTTTTAATATAAAATTCGGCATCTTTCTTATCATAATAAATCAAGACCTTAAAGTTATCTAATGTAAATTTTTTAAATTCTTTATCATTTAATACTATATTTGTAATTGGAGCCATAGCATCATCAACAGTTTTTGGATCAGATCTAATTTCTTTAACTTGAAGATATTCTTTAATTATATGTGCAATTGCTCTAAGACGACCTTCTTTACTTTCATAGATTTTTTCACCTTTGAATTCATCAATTTCATTCCATCTGTTGTTGCTATTGCTGCTGCTGATCATTTCAATTATTATATCTCCTCTAACTCATTAGTAGTAATTCGGTTTCCTTTTTACAAATCATTTTTCTTGTTATTAATTGATCTCTTCCTTTTTTTCTATCTCGATATTTTACTATCCTGCTAACTGGATATAAGGATACCAAACCTGTAATCAATAAAAACAAGAAATCAGTTAATATCATCATTATTTTATCACTCTTTATTGTATATTCTATCATCAATAGACTAAATATCTTTGGACTATAGTATATTTAGAGCTCATTTCTTGTTATTCCTAATTAAGTTTAAAATATCTTTATAATTTATTAGAAATAAAAGAAGAGCTCATTTCTTCTTACTCTCTCGTAATGATATTGAATAAAAAAAATATCCTACTATACCTAAAATAATACCAAAAGCCAACCCAATTACAAAAAATGTTAATGATTCTAGATTCAGTTCTTATCTTACCTTATCCTCTTTTTCATTTCTCCTCTACATTTACTTCTTCTTTTGTCGATGCATTATTAGAAGAGGATCTCATTCTTGCTGATTATTTATCTTGATCTTTATCATCTTCTTATGCTTCTTCTACATATCTCATTAATTCATCATGACATGATTTGCATAATGGTACAATAGTATGAGGTTTCATATTAATATTAAATATGTAAACATCTAAATCATCTTCTTTTTTAGCTTCTTGACGACAATGGATACATTTA
>DATFBJ010000109.1:0-3970 GCA_035253885.1 Nitrososphaeraceae archaeon | reverse complement strand
CTTTATAGAGTTTTTTTACAACTCTGATAACATTGAATTGCTTTTTGTATAAAGAAATATAAAATTTTTAATATTTATCATCTACTACAACTGGGAGTAGTGATTATTAAAAGTATATATAAGAGAATTAGACCGATATCTAAAAAATAGAAGATAACAATAAAAAATAACTCAATGCTATAAAATAGAACATTGTTACTCAACTTTAGTATTATTTTATTTTAAATAGGATTTGAATGAAAAATTTTTACATCGAAACTAAAATATCTGGTTGTTTTAATTATCATGATATTTGGCTAATGCTTATCCTACTAAGACCATGGAGGTTGAAAAATATCGAATTAGATATTATGATATTTCTAATTATAGTCTTAATCTCCCTCCTGTTCTACTTTTGCATGGTCTAGGGGGATCAGCGGATAGATGGAAGACTGTAATTCCATATCTATCAAAAAAATATAGATTAATTATTCCTGATGTTATTGGATTTGGATATAGTGAAAAGCCTCATGTAGAATATTCAATTGATTTTTTTATTAATTTTATTAAAAAATTTTTAAATTTATTAAATATATCTGAGGTTAATCTAATAGGTTCATCCTTCGGTGGATTACTTGCATTAGAATATGCAATAAAATATGAAGCGGAAATTAAAAAGTTAGTTTTAGTATCTCCAGCTGGTATGATGAGATATGTTTCAACTACCCTAAAACATTATATTTCCGCTGCATTATATCCAACTTTTGAAAATGTTGTAAGAGCATATCATGAAATGATGTATGATTCAAACAAGGTTTCGGAAGAGTCTATTCAAGATTTCATCAATAGGATGAATTTACCTAACTCAAAATATGCATTTATGTCTACGTTAATGGCATTTAATGAGCAGCCCCAGTTACATGATCGACTTAAAATCAATATACCAACATTAATTATATGGGGAAGAAATGATACATTAATCCCTGTACGCTATGCAAAAAAATTTAAAATTCCTAATAGTAAAATTGTTATTTTGGACCATTGTGGGCATTATCCTTATATAGAAAAAACAGAAGAATTTGTTAAAATTATTTTAAGATTTTTATAATTTTCACTAATGATAATTTTATATTGAATATTTGTATTTCATTTAAGTTGTTTATTTTATTATAAAAAATTCAATACTGAATTTAGACAATAAATTAATAATTAGGAAAAAATTTAGTCTGAAAATTAGAAATATAAACTTGTAAATTGAGAAGATTTGAGATAATTATAAAAGGTTCTTAATTTTATTTTTATTATTTAATATAATTATCAGTAAATTTTAAATTGACATTGATGTAAAATTAAAGTCTTCATTATGTAATTTTAGAAGAAAATAACTTAACTCATTGAATTCTAACGTATAATGTGAGTCTAATTTGGTATTAATTCTTTCATCAGATTTTATATTAATTGCAAGATCTGCGTTTTTAAAAGCAGAATTATCATTTTCTGAATCTCCAAGATATAGAATTTTTTTATTATTATATAATTTCAATAATGAACGTATAAACCTCAGTATATCTCCTTTATTATAATGAGTAGAATATATATCTATGAAGGGATGAGTCGAATAAGATTGTATATTGAAAGTATTGGTGGATAAAGAATTTATTTTAATAAATTCTTGAATTTTATCCAATATTCGTGGTTCGATAGTAAATTTAAAATTTTCCCAATTTAATAAATGTCTATAATCAATAGAGATTCCTGCAAGAAGTTTTTCCCTATAAGTATACTTTTTAATGATTTTGATATCATTAAAATTTTTAAAAATTATAGATGATAAATTTTCTAAAACAGAAGAATATTTGAGTATATTCTCTTTTTGATTTATATTATATCTAAGTGGACCATTCACTCTAATTTTTTTTTTCAATTCCATCGAATCTAGAATTTCATTCTGTTCTCCAAAATTATAATCTATTAATTTTTCCTTGTCTTTTTGTAACAGAATAAAGGTTTCAACACCCATTATACATGAGATTATTTTAGCAAAATTAACATTAGGTCCTATAAAGTTAAAATCTTTGCTTGATATTATGCAAATAGGAATAGAAGCTGAAATATCATAAAGAATATTATAAAGATCTTGTGGGATAAAGTTATTTGAATAAATGGCTGATGTAGGACAAAGAGTTCCATCATAATCAGAAATTATTGCAGAAATTTTCATTTATTTAATATATTTTTATCAACTATATATTATATATCTAATTGTGTCCTTTTACCTTAAACTGACAATATTATGAAAAAATTATCAAAGATATTGAAAAATTAAGTAAAAAAGTAAACACTAATTATTATAGCAGTTTAAATTTATTATAATGAAAATTCAAAAACTTTTAATTAAAATATCATGTTTAAAAGATGACTCGAATTAATTATTGTAGTACTCATTTTAATTGTCTTTAAATTATCTTTAATTAATATATATAGTACGTTATTTGTTATTATTTGTTATTTTATATCAAAATCTTGCAACTTTTGGCAAGGGAGGATTAGGTTAATATAGTAGTTGATAGTATTACTTAAATATGATCATTTAATAATCTTTATTATTATTGAAAGATCAGAAGGATCAAATAAATAATAATGAGAAAAATGATTCTAACAAAGATGCCCGTTTGAAAGACGAACATTTATCTACAGAAAATGTTGAAGATGCCGTAGCTCAAATCCATGAAATTTCATCCAATGAATTTATAGAATATGAAAAAGCTCTGGACCTTTTAGATAAATTATTAATGGTAAGTCCAGATGATCCAAAAGTATATTATGAAAAAGGTTTCTTCTTTGAAATAGCTCAGAGATATCATGAAGCAATAAAATGCTTTGATCAAGCTTTAAATATTAATAGAAATTATTTTGAAGCTTGGTATAGAAAAGGCCTTGCACTTAATAATCTACAGAGATATCATGAAGCAATAAAATGCTTTGATCAAGCTTTAAATATTAACCCTGGGAATATCAATGTCTTAAATGAGAAGGGTTATTCTTTGAACAAAATTGGCTTATATGATAAAGCAGCTGAAGCATATGAGGAGGTTTTGAAAACTAATCCTAATGATATACGTGCTTTAAACAATAAAGGTGTAGCTTTAGCTAACAGTAATAATGCTAAAGATGCACTTTATTATTATGATTTAGCATTAAGTATAAAACCTGATGATATTAATGCTATAACCAACAAAGGTGTTGCACTTGCAAGTTTAGGCAAATATGATGATGCAATATACTATTATGATTTAGCATTAAGTATAAAACCTAATGATATTAATGCATTAAACAATAAAGGCATTGCACTTGCAAGTTTAGGTAGATATGATGATGCAATATATTGTTATGATATAGCTCTTAATGTAAATCCTGCCATTCCTAAGACATATTATAATAAAGGAATTACCTTAGCAAATGTTTTACAATACCAAGAAGCAATAGAATATTATGATCAAGTAATAAGAATGGATCCTGATTATATTGATGCTTATTACAATAAGGCAGTTGCACTTGGATGTCTAGGTAGATATCAAGATGCTATAACTTATTATGATGAAGTTATACGTAGAAATAGTGAATACGTAAATGCTTATTACGGAAAAGGATATTCACTGGATTGTCTATTAAGATATGAAGAAGCAATAAAATGTTATGATCAAGTAATAAGAATAGATCCAGATTATGCTGATGCTTATTATGCAAAAGGAAAAGCACTTGAAAAACTAGGGATGAATTCTGAAGCTATAAAATATTTGACTATTGCTAGGAAACTTGAAACTTTATAATCGAAAATAATGTATATAAAATTTCCTCCTTAAATCTGACTTTTATTATTGAGATTTTAAATATTTAAATAGTAAAGTATTTTCTTTAGATTTTAATATTGCATGATTTAAGGTTTATTGTAGTTAAGACATTTTGTTATATTGAGATATGAAATATATAT
>DATFBJ010000108.1:0-5433 GCA_035253885.1 Nitrososphaeraceae archaeon | reverse complement strand
ACCATTATTTGATAACTTTTGTGGTTGAGTATTACCGTTTGGTTTTCCTTCAGATATTACATACTGGATATTATTCCTAAAATATTTTTGGGCATCAAGTATTTTTAAAACAATTGGTAATCTTGTTTTGGATGGTCCACTGATATGAAAAAAAACAATTGGTTTATTTTTTGAAAAATTTAAGAAATTCATAACTTTAAAAAGTTGTTGTTCTGAAATATTCATTTTAGGAGCAATAAATCCAATGTATTTTATTTTTTTTATAACCGAATTAGTATTCCAAATATTATTTTCTGAAATAGTATATGGAGGAGGAAGATCAGGAACAAGAATTTCATTTGAAAGTGACCATAATATCCCTATAAATTCTCCATTAAGATTTTCTACAAATCGTGCTACTTTAAAGGAATGTAATTTGGGTGATAGCAGTAATTTTATTTGATTGAGTAAAACAAGAGACGGAATGCCTAATAATCTTGCTGAAACAATTGAAGATAGCCTTGAATCTGAAATTACTACATTAGGCGAAAATTTTATCATCATCTCTACTTCTTTAACTACTTGAGTAGTAAAATTTTTACACCAACTTGGAATATTAGATATAGAATTTTTCATTGAAAAACTTCCTTGAGAGTTCCAAGAAAAATCGACAGGAGGAACCTGATTACAATGATAGCCATATCTTGATATAAAATCTACTGCTTCACCAAAAGATGAGAATTTTATATTGATATTATTGTTTTTTACTTTTTCTGCAATAGTTATTAATCGACTAGCGTGTCCTAATCCTACCCCATATGGAGTAAAATATATCCTTTTTACCATTTTTAAACTCTATACCAAAAACAATGGAACTAAAAATTAAAAAAAACCAATTTTTTAAAAAAACATTAAAGATAAAGAGAGTCGTTAGAAACTTTCTGAACTATCACTATAAATAAGCCTCATTTCATCAAATGTTAATTTTTCTCCACTTGACATTTTCTTTAAGGCTTGCTCCTTCATAGAATTCCAAATTTGCATATTTTCCTTACTTTTCTTTGCTCTTTCTTTAGATGATTGAAATCCAGAATAACTCTTATCATGACTATCTTTAGATCGCCTTTTGCTTCCAACAGAAATTATCTTAGATTTTCTAAATTCTATAGCATTGATTTCTGTATTTACCATTTCTAATTTTGCAGAAATTTCTCTTACATCTCTTATTATCTTTCTTCTTTCTTCATATAATTTTTCCCTATTATCTAATAATGTATCTAGTACTCGTTTCAATTCTCCAATTTTATTCCCAAATTCTGATCTTCTATCGAATATTTCATTAATTTTTGATTTTAAATTACCGTATTGTGAAGAGATTGTTTTAAAATGATCTTCTTTTTTATGCATAATCTTCATTGTATGTAATCTAGTAGCTATTTCCTTTGAACGTGCAACTAATTTCCGTTCTTCTTCTTTAGATAACTTCTTTGTCTGAATATCACGTTCTAATTGTTCAAGGGTTCTACTCAACTGTTTAATATTTATTCTTTCCTTATTTGATCTAGGTCCTGTTTTTTCATCAATTATCTTCAATTGGCTCCTAGCTTTCAATACCATGTCTTTCAGTTCAATGAATTTAGGAAATTCCTCTTCTTTTACATCGTTAACTTCTTTCAATTTTATTCTAAGCTCTTCAAGACGTTCTCTTTCATCATCTATTTTCTTTTTAGTAATCTCTATTTTTTCATTTAGTTCTTGTATCATTTTTTCTCCATTTTTTTGATCATCAAGTAATGAATTCTTAAAATCTAAAAGAGTTTTAAGATTTGATTCTAGTGATATATTATTTTGTTCAGGGTCAATCCTTTTTGAAGTAATACCTTCATTGCTCAAAGCATTTATTTCCTCAGTTTTATTCACGCCGCTTTAGATTTGTATTAAAATTCAAAATTATATATATTTTTATCACTTGTTAATGGTATTATTAAAATTATTAGTAGAGAAATCTATCCTATAATTTATATGCTGTTGACTATATAATAAAAATGAAAAGAATGGATGATTTTGAAAAAGAATTTCCTGAATTTGATTGGAAAAATACTCCTGCATATAAACATCCGCTAGGAAGAGATTGCCCCTGTCCTAAGCATGAATATATTCGTGAACAAATTAATATTGCCAAGAATTTAAATGACTCAAAAACTAATAGTAGTAAACAGCGTGCTCAAATAACTTTAAAATTTTGTCCTGATCATTATAATGTATATTTTCAAGAAGTAATTCCATCTATGCCATTAAAGCATAGGCTTATGACGAAATTTGCTTTAAAGCTAGGAGCAATAATTATCCAAAAAATACCATACATGCAATCTGATCAATGTTTTTATTGCAAATTTGGTTCAGGAGGATTTGACAAAAGACAGGAACTTCCTCCTATTTAAAGATAATTCTTCTTTAACATATTTTTTAACATATTCTTATGACTATAACCAAATCCTAACGCGAGGATATTTCTTAAAATAATTGACAAGTATGGTATTTTTTTATTTGTCATTATTCTGTATCCTATCAAAAACTCTTTTTCTAATAGTCTATATGTTTGTGGTTCTAAATCTAAAATACTTGCCAAAAAACTCCCTATATCCATACTTTGAGCAAATATTGAATCATTTTTTTGAATGAAACCCAGATCAATTCTTATCAATTCTCTTTCATTGGTTACCAAAAAATTTTGGCATTTGTTATCTACAAATACCAAACCGCTTTGATGTAATTTTCCAGTCATCTTTCCTACGTGTAAAGCAAGATCATTTGATATTCCTGTACTAAAAAAAGAATATAAATTTCCACCATCAATATATTCTTCTATTATTTCCTTCTCAGTAATAGAAAAGAGTTTTGGGCAATTAATTCCTATTAGTTTCAATTTATTTCTTGATTCAGAACTTTCATTTTCTAATATTCTTTTTCCTATTTCAGGAGGATTAGCGGGATTGCCGGAACAAATGGACATTAAAGTAAAACAAAAAATTAAAATAAATTGTCGAAGACTTGTAAAAGATTTATTTTTTTTTATCACTACTATATTATTTCCTAATTTAGTTCTAGTAATTTTTCTTTCCCAATTGATAAAATACAACTGATTTTCAAGTACTTTATTTCATTAATAATTTTTATTAATATATTATTAGTGGACCGGGTGGGATTCGAACCCACGATCTCAGCAATGCCAATGCCGTATCCTACCGGACTAGACGACCGGCCCTCCACCTTATCAAAAATAAAAACTAACTCGATATTAATATTTTTAAGAAACAATATTATAATTCTGTTTTCTAAAAAATTAATGTAGTGTGAATATAGAAAAATCGGTTGGTGCAGTCATAAAATATCAAACATCGCCAAGTAAAATAAAAGAACCTGAATTTTTATTATTAAGAAATCGTCGAGGATATTGGGGATTTCCACAGGGTCATAAAGAAGAAGGAGAAACTGAAATTCAAACGCTATTTAGAGAAGTATATGAAGAAACAGGAATAAATTCTTTAAATATACTATCTTTTATTGGAAGAATAAAATATTCATTTTTTAAAGGTGAAGGCATCAAGTCTAGAAAAGAAGTTAGTTTCTATTATGCCACTACTAATGTTCGAGATATAACCCTTTCTAATGAACACGATGATTTTATTTGGGCAACATTTTCAGAAGCTTTAAACTATCTTAATAGAAAGCAATTGAAATCAATAATGATAGAAGGACATGAAAAAGGATTATATTGAGTAATTGTATCGAGTAATACGACACTCGATAATAGTAAGCTTATGATAATCAATTTATATCTGATTCTATGAGGATGAGATAAGAGGATATAATAATGATCACTTCTGGTAGGAGAATAGTTTTAACTGCAGACAGGAGTTTAATGACTAATTATCGAGGAAATTTTCTTTATGGTTTTATAGCCTGTGGACCATATGAGCTTGTTCCAGAATTTGTTTTTGATAAACTTTTTTGCCCAAGTGTTGAAACAGATAAAGAATCTGGAGAAGTTAAAGTAGCTCAATGTGGATTAAGGAGAATAGAAGGAGCTTTACTTAAGGAGTATAACAAAGAAGAAATTTTCTTAGCACATCCAGAGATGTTAAATAAATGTATAGGACCAGAAACAAAGGTTGTTGGAATTAATGTAATGGATCCTTTAGGTATGGCTCCAGTTACAACAACAATGTCACCTGAAAAATTATCCTATGTAGCAATGAAATTTAAAAAAATGTGTGCTTCAGTTATACAACTAAAGAAAAAATACAATTTTAAAGTTGTGGTAGGAGGAAATGGAGCATGGGAACTAGCAAAACCAGATAGAATGAAAATCCATGGAATTGATACTGTTGTAATAGGAGAAGCAGATGAATTAGCTTTGGATTTATTTCATGATTTGGAACAAGGTGATGCTCCTGAGTTGTTACATACATTTGTACGTAATATCGATAATATTCCCAAGATACAAGGACCTACTATTAATTCATTAATTGAAGCTATGAGAGGATGTGGACGAGGTTGTGACTTTTGTGACGTAAATAAAAGATCAAAAAAGGATATTCCCCTTTCTAGACTTCAAGAAGAGGCTAAGATTAATCTTAATTATGGATTTGATTCTATATGGCTTCAATCTGATGAAATGCTATTATATGGTTGTGATAATAAAGACTTCTTTCCAAACGCAGACGCAATTGTGGATCTATGGAGTGGCTTAAAGGCGGTAGGAGCTAATTTTGTTGGAACTACTCATATGACTCTTTCTGCCGTTGCTTCATCACCGGCGCTGATAAAAAAACTTTCACAAATAAATGATATGGAAAATAGTGGAAGATGGTTAGCAACTAATCTTGGGATAGAGACTGTTGCTCCGAGAATGGTAAAAAAACATTTAGGTGTCAAAACCAAACCATTTCAACCTGAAGAATGGGGATCAGTCGTTCGGGAAGGATGTAAAATTTTGAATGATAATCATTGGTTTCCTGCCTTGACTCTCATAATAGGATGGCCAGATGAAACTCCAGATGAAACTCAATATACTATAGATTTGATTGAAGATTTTAAAATTATGAAAATGAGAGGATTAGTTGCTCCTTTACTCTACCAAGATTTTTCTGAAAAGAATTCAATGCATTTTGGTAACCTTAATGAAGCTCAATTTACATTATTTTGGAAATGTTGGGAACATAATTTAAGAGTCATTAATGATATTATACCAATTATAATTAGAAATAAAAGCTATGGACCCCCTATGAAATTGTTTATGGCAAGTTTGATTAAGGTCGGTACATGGGCAATAATGAGATATCTCAGAGGACTTTCCAAAGATCTTTTCGAAGGTAAATTACCCGAAGATATAATAGAACACTATTCTAGGAAAAAATCTGTTACTGCTCCTCTACATTCTAAACTATAAAT
>DATFBJ010000107.1:0-6202 GCA_035253885.1 Nitrososphaeraceae archaeon | reverse complement strand
TTGATATTTATGTTATCATTGATACATTTTATTTTGTTTATATTGACACTTTTACTATTACTATCTTTTGATTTATAGTAGTTATTATTGTCCATTCCATTATAGTATTGTTGGGCTTGTGCTTCTGTCATAAACAATGATTGTGACGATATAGCAATTGTTCCTGTTACCAGTACAATTGCTAAAAATATTGCACTAGTTATTTTTGTTAATACAATTTTACTATTCAATATTAAGAAATATAAGAACAAATATATCTGAAATACGAATGATAAATAAAGATTCTTTGAAGATAATGTTATAATAGTTTATTTTATGGAAGTAATTATCATAAGATGAATATAGTGAATCATTATAGTCATTTATTGAAAGTAATTAATGAAAAACAACCAAAAATAACATATTTTTACAAGTAAATATTTTATGGATGCATTATACATTTAAAAAAAGTTTAATCTTTATGCGTTTTCACCTAGTTGATTTTCAGACTTTTTTTTTCTTCTTTTTGCTGAACCTTTCCCACAAATCTTTTAAGGAAACCGAAGATAATCTAGAAGATATAATAAATAAATATCCCGAGGGTGAAACGGGGAATCCGATCTTACTTGTACTAGACGCTCTAACATTAAAAGCAAGTAAAGAACCTGATGAAAAGATTACAGCAGAAATCTTCAAAAATCTTCAAAGTCTAGATAATAGATTAGGTATTATTCAAAATCAATTGATAAGACAAGTAAGCGATAATCCATTTAACCCTACACATGAGCTATTCTCTCCCGAAGAGGCCAATGAAAGGTCAAAGAACTTGGCATGGAATATTATTGCTAGCTTTATACATAAATACGATATAGAGAAAAATCTAAACAACGATAAGAAGAAAAAAGAGGAATAAATTTATCTGGGCCGCAACTCGTGTCTCTAGAATCTTGGGCCTAAAGGGGTTTGAACCCTCGACCTACCGGTTATGAGCCGGTCGCTCTACCAGGCTAAGCTATAGGCCCACCTATTTTGACTATACTCGGTAGAAAGGATATAAAAATTTACGTCCAAAATTAGTTCTAAATATTTATTATGTTTAAACTATAGTATCTTTTACATAAGTCTCATATACTGAATCAAGAATTTGATTTTGTGCAATGAGAGAATTAATTGATGCTTTTAAAATTAATTCAGTTGAATTCTTATCAATTATTTTATTGATTTCAGAGTCAAGAATAATTGTTTTCCATAATTCGGCATGTTCGATATCGGCAAATTCATGTATTTTGAAATATGTTATAGCATCTTCCTTGGAAATGCCATAGAATGTTTGTAAACCTTCGATTTTGTTTTTACTAATTTGAGGAAGTTCTTTTTCAAAAGAATACATAGTAGATGCCCCCTCAAGTAGAGATGATCGAGATAACTTTTTTAAATTTTCAATAGCCATATTAACTTCATCTTTTCCATCATATTCCAGTAATTCTCTTTTTTCTATTCCTAAAGATAACGCAAATTTTGTCCATGGTTCTATATGATCTGATTCTTCAATTTGGGTTTTTTTTATTGCTTTTAAATAATAAGGTGGAGAATCATGGTTTTTGAGATTATTATAAATATTCTGAACAAATTCTGGAACCGTTTTGACTAGTTGAAAATATTCTTTTGAATAACCACGTAAATGATTTAAAGTTAACTTTCCTTCTCTCCAAAGATTATAGAATTGATGATTTAACAGACTCTTTTTACTTATTTCATTATCAATTGTTTTTATTAATAATCTTAAATTATCATTATTATGAATATTATTCTTTTCCATATAAATTAAATAATGTAAACAATAGAAAAACCTTTTGAATTTTGCTAATATGATTAGACTTTTAAATTAAGAAAAGATTTTATAGAAATTAAAATTAAAAAAGTTAATGTGCTCCGGTGGTGTAGTAGCTATTATACTGGCTGCACAGTCCGGTCAAGCATTGTGGCCTTTCGAGTCGCAGATCCCGGGTTCAAATCCCGGCCGGAGCAATTGGAATAAAAAATATTTTTAAAGATTGGTGAAAGTAACTAGGGATAAGTCTGTCGTAGCATTAATATTCTTATTATTTTTAACAAGAGTTCAGGTCAGTTACTTGGATGGAGATATTATTACTAGTAAAAATACAAAACAAAAATCAAGTGGATCATTAATGGAACAATTTGGTGATTATTTGTTAAAAATTAATAATACTTTGGAAAGGGAGTTGGATCTCTATTCATGGTCTGAATTTTATTCATCGCTTAAATATGCATGCGATGGAGGAAAGCGAATTCGTCCCCTTATTCTGATATTATCATCTGAAATTATCAAGTCGAAAAAAAATAACGATAATATATTTAATAATATTAACCCAGATTTTTCTAAAATAGAAGATAAAAGATATTTAGCAGCCTCTGCAATTGAACTTTTACATACTGAATCAGTAATACATGACGATATTATTGATGAAGAAAATGTACGACGAGGAAAACCTTCATTTTATATTAAATACGGCTATAATAATAGTATCCTAACAGCCGACTTTGTCCTAGGAATCATTTTGAACATCACTTCCAAGTTAAATGATCCTCGAATATCTTCTGAAATCGCCAATGCTGCCATTCGAATGAGCGAGGGAGAAATAATGGAAATTAGATTAAATAAAGCTGACGCAATTACTGAAGATGATTACATTAAAGTATTAGAAAATAAAACTGCTTCCCTTTTTGAAACTTCAACAAGAATTGGGGCAATTTTGGCTGAAGCAGATGAAGAGGACATAAGAGCTATAGGAAATTTTGGACATTTAATGGGAATAGCTTATCAAATTCGTGATGATCTTGCTGATTGGAATAATGAAGATAGATTATTTAATTTACTGATGAAACAAAATAATCATTCTCAAGTTTTAGTTAAAAAAATGGAAGGGTTGTATAAAACTTACTCCATCAAAGCTAAAAATGAGCTGAATTTAGTATTAGATGATATTCAAAATAAATATACAAAGCGCTTAAAGCATCAATTAGAAGAACTTACTAATCTTAACATGTTACCGTTATGAATTTTAATTAAATATTTAGGTTTTTACTAATCTATTAGAAATTTCTGGAAAAAGATAAAAAAATTACCATAACATTTTTTTGTTATAGAAAATACAGGTACTCGATAGTTAAAAAGAACAAGTAAATTATTTGTACTAAATTAAAAAAAATATAATGTATTCTTACTGTTTACTCGATTTTAATTTTATAAACAAGATAAAACTTATTTTAAAATTATACCATTATATAATAAAGTAATTGTAAAAGAAAAAAGTATTGTTAAATTGATACGACAAGTCTCCTTATCTACTATCACTTTGATTAATCATGTAGAAATGTTTTTTAAATTACAATCAATATTTTATATTGAATATGGTATCAGGAAAATATTTTAATAGGGGTGTAAAAGCTTTAGATAACCCAGATGTTGGCTATGTAGTAAGAGAAACCCCAGATAAAATAATAGTATTTGGTGGAAAAGGAGATAGGTTTGACATACCGATATCTGAAATTAGTCAAGTAGGAGGAAATGTACTGGTTGGATTAAATTTTTCAGATATAATAAAAAAATATAAAGTTGATAGAAATTTACCACTACCAACTAGTAGAAGGGATCCTTGGAAAGACGAAAGAAAGCAAGTTGACCTAGGCACATATGAAGGAAAGTATCCAAAAACTCTCTTTAACAAAGGAGTTAGAGCTCAAAATGAAGATGATCTTGGATTTGTAACTAAAGAAACTGATAATAAAATAATTGTATTTGGATATTCTAATGATAGATATGATATCCCCAAGTCAGAAATAATAGCAGTAGGAATGAATGTAATTGTAGGATTAAATTTTCCAGAATTATTAAAATATAAAGTTGATAGAAATGCCCCATTACCTTCAGGAGAATCAATCAAAATAGCCGATAAAGAAGCTTATCCTGAATATTCCAATAGTCATGTAGAAGGTAATTAATAAAAAAATAATCATAAGAACAAAATTATAATTCTTTTTTTTGCTTTTTCTTTTTCGCTGAATCCATTCCGATCAATCCTCCACTAAAAAAGAAAAATTCTAAAAATTGTCAGATTTATTCAAATGAGTATACAGAAATATCAAGAACTTGTGTTAATGGATATCTCTTTGAAGTCAAATTGTTATTAGCTGTGTCTTGAATTACTATATATATAGTCCAATCAAACCTATAGCAAGAATTACACTTCCTATTATTATCATATTTCTTCTTTGTTTACCATAGTGTACAATAAACATTATTTCATTGATTTTGAATTTCAAAAATGAATATAGATCTATTACTAAATAGCAAAAAAATTTAAAAATGATTTATAGTAATTAATTTAATTTAAAAACTTATTAATTTTAATCACATATATAATATTTATGCTGGTAAAGATTAACAAATATACTAAGTATAATGTAAACGTTACTGAATTGGATATTGATGAGTTTGGAACAATAATTCCAATCAGAGATTTAGAATTAAAAATATTAGAACATTCTAACAATTTATATGATTTAATAACACAATCTTCATATGCAGCAATATTTACAACAAAAGATCTCAATAGTACAGATATCAAAGATCAAATTCATGATGAAAATTCAAATATTATCTTACTTGTTAATCCTATAACAATAGATGAGCTTAACAACGAAAAAAAACGAGTAATTGAGTCTACGAATAAGGCTAATAAAAGATAATACATCAACATAAAACTTTCATAGAAATATCATGAGATTTTAAATATTTTATGGTATATCAAGATAGATTTTATTATCTTTTTCAATTATTTTATAAAGAACCAAATTATCTGATTTTTTCCATTCTGAATTCTGAGTCGACCATTTTATAGGAATTTTTTCAAGATTTCCTGTAGTCAAGTTATATTCAAAATCATGCAAATAGCATATAATACGATTATGACTAGGAGATAAATCACTTTTCGATAATGATGCTCCTCGATGAGGACAATAATTATTACAAGCAAATAATTTTCCATTGATTTGGCCAATCAAAACATCAATCACATTTGACTTTATTTTTAATTGAAAAACTTTCATATCATTATTTTGAATACTCTTGACATCACAGATTTTATAAAGCATATCTTCATTACTCTTGAGGCCATCTAATTTAATTTATTATATTATTAAATTATGATTCTTCTTTACAATGTGGAAGAATTTGAAATTTAAATTAATAAAGACATAGATGATATAATTTATAAAGATCGACTTTCAAAGTAAAAAGATTTTTCACACATAGAGAATATATCAATTTAGGATATATTATTTTTAATCAATTATTAACTGTTAATTAAATGTATATTATGAAAAAAAGGCAAATCACATATCGATATTTAAAAAGAATAATACTCCTATTACCTAAAAAGAAAAATAAAATATACATTTTTTTAAATAATATAAATATTGTTAAATTTTCTTATTTTAAGCAGCATTTTAAAAGTTATAAATACTAAAGTTGAAATAACTAAGAAAAGATAGAAAGTATGAAAAAAATTGAAAATAGCTAGTTTTATACCAGCAACTGAATCGAAAATGTACTCCTCAGACCGATCATATGGTGGAGGAGGCTATGGAGGCGGAAGAAGAGGTATGGGATATGGTGATAGAAATCGACAAAGACGTTTTCGCCATTCGCCTGTAAAAGTAGGTGAACAATACGATGTGACAATTGAAGCTATTAGTAATAGAGGAGATTCAGGAGTTGCAAAGATAGAAGGATTTGTCATATTTGTCCCAGAAACAAAGGTTAACGAAAAAGTAAAAGTTAAAATAACAAAAGTTGGAAATGGTTATGCTACCGCTGAATTAGTTAAACAAACAAATGAACAAACACCCACTGAAAATACTGCATCAAACCAAGAGGATAGACAAGAAGGAGAAATGCAAGAAGAACAAAGTTAAAAGTTATGTTTTAATTACTAAAACATAAAACATAAAAATATTTTATATATTCATTGGATATTTTTATTTCCTTTCTTCTTAATGCTAGTAATGTATCCGATAAGATCTATTTTTAAATAATATCAAGTTTTAAGACATATTTTTCTATTTTAGTAATAATACTATTTATTTTCGTCAAATATCAAACTTATTGAGAAGAAACCAAATTCGACTACAAATTAAAATT
>DATFBJ010000106.1:0-2545 GCA_035253885.1 Nitrososphaeraceae archaeon | reverse complement strand
AGTAGATTATAAAATAGATCATTTTGCATCTCTAAAATAGAATAAATATGTCTAATAATTTGTAATCAAATTTAATTATTTTAGAATTTTTGGAATAAAACTTTTCTTTATCAATTACATCTATTTCCATGACTTTTATTGCATAAAAGATTTGTTAATTAGTTAATTTTTTATAATGTTAATGACAAATAGAATAACAAATGTTGTTAGAACATAACTAGGTGATTTCATTATATACTATTATTATCTTTTAAAATAATTTTTGAATCTTCTCATATTTTAATCATTTTTATATTAGAAAAAGATCATATTAATAAATTTTATATTCTGTAATGTTAAAAGATGAATTTCAATTGTTATTGTTAATTTAACAAAAGAAATATAGATTATTCTCTACGATCAATTTTAAATCCTATTTTTACTTCAGCTTGAAATTCTTTAAGTTGATTATCTATTATCCTAAATGTAACTCTTCCTAACTCTGCCCACTCTATATTATTGACTGTTTTTGTAGCTTCTGTAATTGCATCTCTAACTGCGTCATCAATACTATTAGGTGAAGTTCCTACAATATGGATGTATTTATAAACCATAAAAATTAGTTTTATTCATTACTTAAAACTTTTCTCATTTATTAATTAGACTAATTTGATATAATATGAAGTTTTGATAAGATCCATTAGTCTCTGCTGATATTATAAATGCAATGATTATAGAATACAATTTTCATATATCTATATTGTATAACTATAATTATTTATGTTTTCTCATGAAATTAAAATTTTAAAAAATTAAATTTAATTTAAGATATTGGAATATCTATATCAGTAAATTTCGATATGAATTTTTTAAAGGATAAATTTTTATTATCAGAAATTGCTTCATCCTTCGAAACAAAGCTCTTGAAGTCATTATCTTGATTATCTAGAATTTGAAAATTTGAAAATAACGGACCTTTATCTGGTATTGGTTTGGGTATCAATCCTTTGTCTTCATATTTACATTTTCCAACAATCTTATCATTTTCTAAAGAGTTATAATCAATAATTTTGTCTGTTGGATCACAAATAAATCGATCAGCTCCTTTACCCCCTTCTAGTTCGTCCTTTCCAGCTCCTCCATCAATTTCATCATCACCTTCACCTCCATCAATTTCATCATCACCTTCACCTCCTCTAATATCATCATTGTCCTTTCCCCCTTCTAGTTCGTCCTTTCCAGCTCCTCCATCAATAATGTCCTCACCTTCACCTCCATCAATTTCATCATCACCTTCTTGGCCTTGGAGATTATCATTTCCTTCTTTTCCAGATATAGTGTCATCTCCTGTACCTCCTCGAATCTTATCATTAATTTCAGTCCCTTCTATAGATACATGTACCAAAGGTTTAGCTACAAATTCATTCAAATTTGAGCTATCATCATTAACATTGGTATTACTATTTTTGTTGATATCATTATCTTCATCATTACCATTATTACCATCATTATTAGTGGATAAAATCTCATTATCAATAACATTTTGTGCTGTGACTCCGTTTAGATTTATAGGAATTAAAACTAGAAATAATAATAAGATTATACTATATTTAATATAAAATATATTTTTAACAATATCTTTATAATAGTAAGGATATTTAAAATCTTTTTGTTACTATTTTATTACAAAACTATCCTTACAAAGTTATATTATATTCAATTATAAAATTTCAATATAGAAATATTCTATAGTTATAGAATATATTTTTATTATGATTTGAACTATATAAAGACTCTAATGAAACTCATATAGATGAAAATGTGAAGCATAAAAAATTTTATATAATAAATTAGATCAATAAACAGCAGTAATTACAAATTATATAATAGTGTTTGACATGGCAAAAGAAGAGAAAGAAATCTTTCTCTCGCGGATATATACTAATTCAAGCAATAATTTTGGATAGCTCTTATAGCAGTATAAAAATATTTAAAAGATTACAGAAGAGCACATTCTATGAGATATGGATCTTCATTTTTGAATTCTCAATTCATGAAGAGAAATATGAATTTTCATTCTACAAAGGAATTCTTGCAATATCTAAAAGTTAAAAGATACTAACACGATATTCTTTTGTATTTATTTTTACTTTTAACATTGTATTTTATCAAAAATTGCATCTATCTTTTCAGTTAATGTATTTGCATTACTTAAAGTGATATCGTTACTATTATGAGTGATTTGAAGAATAAACTCTTCTAAATTGGTACATATTTCATGATCTATATTAGGATTGTTTCCTTTAACTAATGTTTGTATTTCCCTTAAAATAACAGTCAAATTATTTTTTAATATATTTCCAATCTCTCCATCATCAATTATTTTTTTGATATCTTCTAATTTCTCAGCCAAATCGATGACTATCCATTTAAATTGAGCAGGTGTTTCATCAACATTACCTGATTGATCTATAGAACGAACTTCAAAAGTATGTTCTCCTGGCTTGAGGTTATCAATAATCATTGGAGAAGTACAGAGGTCAAAAATTGATGAATCTAGACTACA
>DATFBJ010000105.1:0-2680 GCA_035253885.1 Nitrososphaeraceae archaeon | reverse complement strand
AACTTGCAAGTAATAATCATTGAGTTCCTGATGTAGTTTCTCTATTCTTTTTATTGGAAACATTTTTCTCTCTTCTAGACTCTATTCTACTCAATTATTAAGGGATTCTACTTTTTAACTTTATTATTTTTATTTCTATTTTGTACAATAATATTATTGTCATAGCCTGAACAATGAGAGACTTTGATGATGATTGAAAAAGTCCAGGCTATGACTTTGATGGTTTGTTCGATTGATTGATTTGCCTATCTATCTAATGGGTTTTTAAGGAGTATTTGTCATTTACTTTTTACAAATTAGATTTATTAGTATTATTCAATTTCTCATTCTATGTTTTGAAATTCGTCTGAATTAATTGATTATCGTTCTAATTTTAATTGAAAAATATTGCAATTATAAATAGTTCTGATACTCTATAAAAAATGTCAGAGATCTATAACTTTTATGACAAATACATTTTAAGGTCATCAAAATCTATAATTAATCAGATGCAAAATGAAGAAAGAAAAAGAAGGAGAAGTATTTTTGAATTTAAACAACTTTATAAGAAGATTAATACTACTTCATACAAATTAAAGGAAAAGCAATATAGAATGCTATGATAAAATTATGGAATTGCATCCAAATTATTTAACGATATTTTATAGTGATATTAAAAAGTTTAGGGAAATGCTAAAGATTTATTATTATTACTTTTTTTTAATATTGTTAATTAATATTAGTTTATTATATTTGTGTTTCTTATTTCTAGGTTTAGTTCTTAATCTATATCCACAACATGGGCAAAAAAAACCTTGCCAATTAATAAAGATTTGACATACATTACAGTGTTTTTGTCCTATCGAATATCTCATACCAGTACTAGGTCTCATTGCTTTATGACGGGAACATATTCCCTTGCATACCATTTATCTTACAATATATTATTATTTTAATGAGTTATTAGGAAGTAGTATTATTTGTTATTTTTTACATCTTAATTGTCAATTTGTTCAATTTCTTTGGCATGGTTAATATCTATTAAAGAAAAATTGTTTTTTTTATTGTGCGTGAAATGATAGAATTAAGCATAACTAGCATGTGATAGATGGAATTTGAACCCATCCTTGCATTCACGGTTTTATACAGTCATATAAAAGAAGCATATACAAACTAAAATTGAGGACTATAGATATCCAAACAATCTTCAAAGAAAGGTCTATGTTAAACATCAAAACCTGGAGAGATATTTGCAAATTGCTTTATTGTGATGATTTTGCATATTTTGTCCTGTAACTCTGAATGTTCAATAAATTTCTTTTTACAAATAGGACATTTAGTTTCTTTTCCTACATTCAGCAAATAAGATATTAGTAATAATCTGATTCAATTAATATTGTGGAATATTTTCAGATATCTTTTCTAATTCTTTATTATTATGATATATCTTTTTATTTCACTTATTGTTGTTGTGATTCAATTTTACAATCATCGATAGTTATAGAATAAAAAACTCATATAATTATAAAAAAAAGTTTTTGCCTTATTTAAATAAAATATTATATTGGAATATTATCTAGGATGTTCTGGATGGAGTTATGAAGGATAGGAAGGACCATTTTATCCTGAAGATCTAAATAATAAATATTGGCTTTCATATTATTCTCAAATATTTGATTTTGTCGAGATTGACTCTACTTTCTATAGAATACCTTCTACTTTTATGGTTAATAACTGGTCTAAAAGAACTCCAGATAATTTCAAATTTGCTGTGAAATTTCCTAAAGTTATTACTCATGATAAAAGATTGAAAGATATAGCTAAGGATATAGAGAAATTTTATGATGAAGAAGATAATAAACAAAATTATAGAGTACATAAACAATTACATTCCAAGATAAGAGAGATTGATATTTCTGAATATTTCAAATAACTAATGTTAATTTTTATTATGTCTAACGATGAAATTATTATGAATTAATTGTTAGATCAGTATTCAAATATTTCAAAAATTCTAATTCTCTTTTATTTCTTAAATAGGTTCTAGTTACTTCTAGTGACTGATTTTCTAATGCTGTTAATTTTTTTTGTGCTGTTTTACGAATTTCAATACATTTTTGTTTGATTCTTGTATCGTCATTCTGATCATACAATTTCTGGGCTTCTATTAATGCACGTTTTAAATGTTCGATACTATTAAAATGACCTCTATAAATTCTTTCAGTCAATTCTAGTTGGATCTCATAATTCGAACGTTCTTCTTCTTTTTCTTCTTCTTTATTAGTATTCAATAAATTTAATATGTCATTCATTCTTATTATTCATTGTGATACAATAATACATAACTTATTATGATTCTTGAATTTGTTATTCTGAATAAGAAATTATATTATGTGCTCATTTATCTTATTTTAATATATAACACGTTTTGTAAATTTTGAACAATTAATACTTTAAAATTTAGTTCCAGAAAAAGTAAAAATGAAGAGTAGTTTCATTTTACTTTTCAGGACTTGACATGTGGAGGTATAGTAGTGACTTACCATAGCGAATACTGAATTATAAGCAATTATAATAGATAATATATTGATCTATATGAAAATGATAGTTTTTGTATCTTTTATTCTTGGTTTCTTAAACTAATCGAATATTACAATTATTAATTATTACTTCACTAGTCTTTAAAATTTCAGGATTTGTT
>DATFBJ010000104.1:0-2084 GCA_035253885.1 Nitrososphaeraceae archaeon | reverse complement strand
AGATAGGAGATACTCTCTTAATTTTTGAATGATGCAGATAATAGATTAAAGATTATTAATATAAGAAGTTATAGGAATATATAATTCTATGTTGCTTTAATAGTAATTTTTATGAAATATCTCTACGTAGTTTAGTAATACATATGTACTAAAAATGATTATAGCAATTATAGATAATATTTTAAACAGAATAAGTTTCTAATAATACAAGATAAATAAAGGGAATAGTATTCTTACGGATTGAATTATTAAAAAAAATGATTGAATGATAATATGAATACAAATTTTCTATTTGCCTTTTTCATCTATATTGTAATTTTATAATCTTTATTATTCTTTTTATTATTCTTTCATTCTATTTGTATAATCCCAATAGAAAATTTTGATTGGAATTATCTCTATTGCTACTTCATTTTCTTTTCTTTCTAGTAGATATTTTTTTAAATTTGTGTCTTTTTTAGGAATATACTTTTCTATAACTGTTTGTAATATCTCTATTCCAAGTTCATTTTTAATTATAGATTTTCCTTGACCTCTAATTCCTTTGTACGGTGGAATTTCAGAAGAGATTTCGAAAGCACATCTATTATCTTTCTTTAAATAACTTATTATTTTAGCATCTTCCTGAGCAGCACAATAAAATCGATCATTTAAAAATTTGAACCATAGTGGAACAATCATAGGCCAACCTGAATTAGTTAAACATGCTAATCTTAAAGGTACAGCTAGGTTTACTAGATCCTTTGTATTTGTGCTAGTCAATTATTATGTACCTATCTCTCAATGCAGCTTTATTTAAATTTCATATAGAATTTCTCACTTTAACAAAAGAATAATCTTATCTTCATCTATCAAATAAAATATATATCAATCATAAAGAGTAACTCTGAGTTGCTCTTTAGCAAAGTTATTAAATAATTTATTATAATATATAGATAACAATGAAAAATCCTAAATGGATCTGCTCTAAATGTCGACAGCCTTTTACAAGAAAATGGAATGCAAATCGTCATTGTAACAATAAACATTCTGGTAGAATAGAAAATATTATCTCTTTTACCGATTATATCATTAAAAGAAGAGATTCTATTCCTTTAAACAGCTTTTATGAAGATAATAGCCTCTCACTAAATACAAATAAAAATCTTCTTTTTGATAAACCACTTTCAATCAATAATTCACAATTCGATACTTTCATAGATCCTATAGATGATGCAATAGAACATGAATTATCATCATATGAGTTATTGGATGAATTAGCTCCAAAATATGAAGAAATTCAACGCATTCTTGATTTTGTGCCTGAGGCTGATCGCAGGGAGTACCTCGGTACTGCTTTATATACAGCAATTCTTTCTAATAATCCTCCAGAGTCTATGAATAAACTATTAAAAGATCTTCAGAAAACCAAGACACGTGCTATGATGTTGAATGATCTAACAGCATCTCATGGTATGGGAAAAATATTTACAAAGGAGTTATTAAAATTAAAATTAAAACAAAAGAAATATTATCATCAATTTGACAATGCAAATAGAAGAATGTTATATTAATCAAAAGATTATATAGGAATGGCATAGTTTTATTCTGATTCATTATCGAAGGTGATTAGTAATTGTCAACTAGACAAATATGATATTAAAAAGTACATTATTTATTTCTAAAATATATTTTAATTGTATTACAAAGAAATCTTTGACTAGAAAAGTTGATGAGAAGTGTTATTGATAAATGATGATGATTTACAATTTGATTTATCAACATTTATAAATCTTTTAAAAATGATAATTTTATTGATAAAGTAAAATTCATTTATTATTGAATTATAAAGATTTTTTTTAATAATAGTTGATATTTGAAGTTTTTACAATTTATAATTAGTAGTATATCTAAAATACAATTAGATTTAAAACAATTTTAGATCTTTCAATTGCTTTCTTAAATAATTGTATTTTGGTTTTTTATTATAGTTACGAATCTATGATAAACGAGATTTTCAGAAAATATAACATTGAAAATAATTATAGATTTTCCCATTAAGTGATTAATTTGTTATTATGTTATTGGATAAAGGAGATATAAAG
>DATFBJ010000103.1:0-2982 GCA_035253885.1 Nitrososphaeraceae archaeon | reverse complement strand
TATTTTAGTGTCTGGGGAACAATAAAATTTCTTAATTGGTTTAAATCTAATAAAGACAAATTATTATTAGTATATGCTATATCATTTATTACATTTAGTGTCCTAATTACTCTTTCATTAGTATATACTTTAACTGAACTTGGAAATGCTCCTGAAACAATAACACCTTCAGACCTAAAAAGAACAATTCATGTCATATCAGTTAACCTTTCTGAAATCTATCCCTTTTATAGAATATCATTTTTTATCACTTTTTGCTCTATTTGGGTCTTAACTGCTTTTCTTTTGTATGATTATTTTGGTAGAAATAATCAATTAAAATTTTGGCTTATTTTATCAATTCCCATGATATTTTTCTTAATAGAGTTCTTTCCCATTACATTAAAACTTTTAATAAGTTTATATCAATTAAATCCATCTCTCTTTTTACCTTTCTATACAATACTTTCTACCATTATTACTTTTATTGGTGCCACTATGGTTAGTATAACATTATGGTTACTAATAAGAAAGATACCAAACAAATCATTTCGAAACTATTTGATCTTAGTTGCATTTGGATTATTATTGGTTCTAATATCCACACACGAAACACCTTTTCCGCGTTTTCTCTTTCCTCCATTTGGGCTAATCACAATTTTATTTGTAGGATTGGCAATTTATCTTCTTTTTATGGGATTTTATTCTGCATCCCTTCATATTAGTAAAGATATGTCTTTAGTTAAGAATTTTGCAAACAGAATTCACCAATATGGATTTTTTAGAAATATTGCAAAGTCACAATTAGAACAAGATATTAGAGGAATAATGACTAAAGCGTTACAAAGTAATGAATTTGATATAAGGCAAAAAGAAAAACAATATCAAAAAGAACTTGAAAAAGAAGATATAGAAAAACTTTTTCAAATTGTAAAAAGAGAATTAGAATATAAAGGATCAAGCAATAATAAAAGAAATACCGCTAGATAATATTAGCAAAATTTTAGTTTTGCTTACATAAGTAAAGCCTAAAATATCACAGAACTAAACTAAATTCTTATCAGAAATGGAAAAACTATCTGATAAAATAACAATTAAAATTTTTTTATTAATTTTTAGTCTACCACTGTTATTTTTCTCTATTACAAATGTCTTGGCAATAGAATCAATAGAAGATTACGTTTTTGAACCAGATTCCAAACCTTATAATCGCACATATGGAGAATGGGAAGCAAAACATTGGGAATTGCATGTCAATCTTCCACCAGATCAATCTCCAGCATCTCCTACTTACAAGCCAACTGAATGTCTATTATTAAAAGATGATAATATGACATTTCTTTCTGATTTTTATAGTGAAATAGAATATCGTAACTATAACTGTGAAATTTCTCAAACTCCAATTGCAATTCCTGCATTAACTGAAGGTTGTAGTTATGGAGAGTTTGAAAATCCAAATGATAAGATCATAGAAGATTGTGTTTATTCTCATAATCCTTATGCAATTGTAAAAGTGACAATTGATGGAAAAGAAATACCGGATATTGATAAATTTAGGATTACTTCAGATTGGTTTATTTTAAATATCACACAGAAAGATAATTCTTATGATATCAAACTAGGATCACATAAGGCAAAAATAAATGCTATAATGCCAATCATAAAACCATTGCCTCCTGGTCAACATGAAATAAAGACAGAAGTATTCCAAGACATTCCATCCATAATTATGAGCGATGTTCCACTACATCGTGTAATAACCTATAATCTAATTGTTAAATAGAATAAAGATAATAAATAAATCTAATTATTTTAGTAAATCTCTCATTATAGAATTAATATAAAAATAATATAAAATTAGTTATTGACTAATTATATATTTTATATTCTGTATATTCCTATTATTCTGGGCTACAAAATTGTGTCAAAATCAGTTGATATGCCTGCCTTTAAGCAAATATAAGGTTATGAAAATATATTATTTTTCTATATATAGAAGCAAGAAAAAAATAATTAGGTAATAATAAAATTTCTAATTTTATTTTATATTGTTAATGTTACAACTATGTTGCTAGACATTTATAATTATTTAAAAAAGTAACATAACTTTTTACAATTTAATCCGATATATTTTTATAAATATCTTATAGACTATTATGAACGTAGTTTACCAAGAGACAGTACATTTTTAAATTGCATTATTTTATATTATATTAAGGAAGGATTAGATTTAGGTAAAAGAAAAGTTTTGAATGAGGCTGCACTAAAAGAGCTTGTTATGCCTCATGAAGGAGAAATGTTTGGTAGAGTTATAAAGCTAGTAGGAGGCGATAATGTTATTGTAAAATGTAATGATGGTAAAGTACGTACATGTCGTATCCGAGGTAAGATCAAAAGAAGAATGTGGATAAGAGAAAATGATACAGTACTACTTGCACCTTGGGATTTTCAATCTGACAAGGCAGATATTATTTGGAGATATATAGCGGCTCATGCTGATAAATTAGAGCAAGAAGGACATTTAAAAGGTGTAAATAAATAATAAGTACTAGTTAATTTAATTTGTATTAGTATACTCTTAATTTGTATAATCTTGTTAATATTTTGAGCAGAAGTATCAAATAATAAAGATATAACTTCATTTTATTTCAAGGAAATTACAATATGAAATAATGCAATTGCAGAATGAAAAACCTTGAGCTGACTAACCAATTAATTTTTATTAAAAATAATAGACAGATAATTATTAAAAACTAAGGGGTTTCATGTTGATATTGTTTAAGTCCGCCTGTTGAGTTTTCAATAAATTATTTTACTATTTAAATTTTATATGTTTTTCTTTTTTAATTTGAACTACAAATTTGTGTCAAAATCAGTTTACACACCTCCGAGCCCATCTAGCAACAAGGCTCTGAATCTTTCTTTGAATTACTAATAATATATCTATCAATTTTGTCCAGAGATAAACTCATGGATTAGAAATTGTCGCTAAGCTTTCGCTCA
>DATFBJ010000102.1:0-4104 GCA_035253885.1 Nitrososphaeraceae archaeon | reverse complement strand
ATTTTTAACTTCTTTTATTAAATCTAAATATGTATCTAGATCTTGTAATATTTTCCATGGTTGTTCCAATATTATATTAATTTTATGGACAATTAATTTATTTAATCCATAAGAATATTTATTAAATGCTCTACTGGTTTTACTAAATACATTAAGTAACTCTTTATGATAATTATTTTTTTCTATTTCTAGAGATTCTATTTTTTTTATTATATCATTTGCTTCTGTAAAGTGTTTTGAATTTATTAAATCCTGTATTTCATCATCTACTCTTTTAATTTTTAATTTTAATTCATCTCTTTGGGATTGTTTCATTTTATATTTCTCTTCTTCTGATTTAATAGATTCAATTTTTTGTATTAATGTATCCATATTATCAAAACAATTTTTTATAGGTTGTCTTTCTTTTTCAAAAATATCTAGTTCATACTTGCATTGCATTGATAATGAGGAAATATTTTCGAATTCTGTTTTAAGTTTATCAGCATATTTGCTAATAAAAAAATTGAATACTTTTTTGTGAGACATACTAATTTCTGAAAATTTATTCACCATTGAATCTAATCTTTCATAAAATTTGATAACATCATTAAGAGTTTTTGGTGTAGGAATACTTGAAGAAAGCTCCTTTTTTATTGAATTTACTACCATTTTTTTTGAATTTATTACTAATGATTCAAAGCTACTTTCATGAACTTCTATCTTTGTAGTTTCTAAATCTGATATTATAGATTTAATATTTTCTAGGGGCTTTTGAGTTAACATGTGTATTTTTTCGATTTTATTAATCAGATATTTGATTTGATTATCTTCAATTTTTTTAACTATATTTCTTGCTTCATCTATAGAAATAATTGTTCTTGGTTCGATTTCTTCTGTTTTTACCTGATCAAACGTATTATGATACTTTATATCTTTTTTTACTTTCTCAGATTTCTTTTTCAAAAAATTGAAAAAAGGTGGCAACAATTAATATTATAACAACAATAAAAAAAATCTTTGTATTTTTAAACCTACGGTAAATCATTTAGGCAATTTTGATTATTATTAAAAAGAGATATAATTTTTTGATAATAAATACTTTTATAGGTAGATCGGATAACAAGAATCTTTTATGAATTCTGCTCAAAACAAGCCTAATAATAGTATTATATTTATTTATATTTCCTTATCAGTATTCTCCGCTACTATCATAAGTTATTTTATTCCTCAAAAATTTCATATATTTTATATATATTTATTAATATGGTTAGGTTGTTTTTCTATTTTTTTCATTATCTTTAAAGGTAAAATAATTGAATCTCTTTATACTATAAGAAATAGGATAAAGAAAAGTACAGGCTGGCCTACATCTATGAAGATAATAAATGGAATTTGTTGGGCAGGTCCTTTTGGTTTAGGTGTTTTAATCCCTTCTTTGCATGAATATCTGATATTAGCAGGAATTGGTTTTGGAAATATATCTACATTTATTATATTTTTGTTAAATAATAAAATTAAAAATATAGATCAATTAATTGTAGGAGTAATTTCTATAATTTCTATTGGAATAATTATTTTTTTATATGATGGAAAAGTAATTGATAAATCCTATGGAGAATTCTTGGCTAGAATCTTAATATCTATTGCTTATGGAATTGGTGGAATCTACTCAACTCTTATTAAACCAGAATAACAATTTAATTTTTCTTTACTTAGAGATGAGAACTTATTATAAGTATATTTTTTTGAGGTTACATTCTTAACTTAACTCTCACATCTTAAATATATACCTAGATCGAATAAAGTATTTACTGTTACTTTGCCCTTTTCTTTGATTCTCGTTGCTGCAAATCTAGATCTACCAATTCCTAAAAATTCCTTTGATTTATTTAATATTAAAATGACAGAATTTTCTTGAATATCAGATGAGGCATAAATAATAGAATCACCAAAAATATCTCTACCATAAAGAATTAATTTTTCTGCATTAATATCTACAATAACATATAAAAAGCTGTTACCACACCTTGCTACGATATCGAAGAAGGGTATTGAAGGTAAAAATTTTTTTTTCTTAAGTATACCTATTGGTAAACCCGCATAACAACTATACGAACTATATATAAAATTTTTCAAATTTAAAGGAATAACAAATAATTCCTTATCATTATTTTGACTTTCTTTTATTACAAATATTTTATCCTTAATATAATTAAAAATCCCCCATCTGTTGAATTCTTTCCGTATTATAGTATTTTCTTTTCTTGTCGACACTCTAAACATATTCATTTTATGATATTGTTTACCCTAAGTTTAGCAATAAAAAATCCACTAGTATTATGAATATGAGGATAAAACCTTTTTGTAAATTTGATAGAATTATTCATTATTTTATTACCAAATTTTAATAATGAATCTATCCCAAAATTAAGAGACTCAACAGTAATATCGAATTTTTCTAATAATGAATTTATTATAAATTCGTTTTCTTCTGGTGCTAAAGAACATGTGGAATAGACTAGTAAGCCTCCTGGCTTTATTACCCTTAGTGCTGATTCAATCAATTGTGATTGTCTAGTACTACAAAATGTAATACTCTCTTTTGAATAAGTAATTTTTCTTAAAGGATCTTTTTGAATAATTCCATCACAAGAACATGGTGCATCAAGTAAAACTTTATCAAATTTATGATTATAATTCACTATTTCTTCTCCTTTTATGTTCCATATAACAGTATTCATAACTCCACATCTAGAAAGATTAAACATCATTTTTTTTAAACGTTTTCTATCAGATTCAAGAGCAAGAATTACCCCCTTATTATTCATTTTTTGAGCCATAAAAGAGGTTTTGCCTCCTGGTGAAGCTGCCATGTCTAAAACAATATCAGATTCTTTGATATCTAATGATTCTACAGCAAAACATGAGCTAAGATCTTGAATGTAATAATATCCTGATAAATATTCCAAAGTGGCTCCTATAGGAAATTTTGATTCTGTGATAAGAAAAACTTCTGGTAATTGGGTTTCCTCTAATCTAAAATCCTTTTCCAATAATTTTTGTTTTAGAGAATCAATATCAATTTTTAATGTATTTATTCTGATATATTGATTAGGCTTATTATTATTAATATAATCAAGAAATTTTTCAATGTCTGGAATAAAACTAAGATATCTCGCAATCATCCATTCTTTAAAATTGTATTTAACTGCTAATTCATAAGATTTTTCAGAATTAGGAAGAATAATACAAGACATTTTATTCTAATAAATTCACTATAACCTCATTTCTAATATTAAATAATCTGACATTTTATAATTTTGTGTTTAGTATTTTTGAAATCTGGTTTATTTAAGGATTGACAAAAGTATATGGGTAAGAATAATAAAATATTTTTAAAGTAATAAATATATTATACAAATCTGATAGTTGAGATCTTGCCATTATTTTCGACTCATTAGGAAAGTTTTAAAAAGAAAATTATCAGAAGAGTTAAAAATGCACAAATAATTACAACCTATAATATTTAATTGTTATTAATTATCCATTTAATTCTTAATTTATTTTATAAGATAAAAGGATGAATCAAATTATACCTATTAATGAAATTGATAAAAATTGAACATTGAACACAACAACATATTTCAGACTACTAAAAATAAAATACTAAAATAAGAGAACACCAGATGATCTAAAAATAGACAAATTTAATAATCTCTTTAATCTATATAATATATGGATCTTACTACAGATTCTATAATGTATTGTAGTACATGTAGAGAGTATGTAGTAATAGACGTTGATGAAAAAAATCCCAAAGATTACAAATGTATTAAATGTCAATCAGGACTTGTTCAGGTCTTAGATAATTGATTACTAAATTTCCAAATTTTTCTTTTATATTATAAAATATTACTTTATCTTATTTGCTGAATATATAGGTTGAGTCTATGCTATTATATAGGAAAAAATCTATACTTTTTTGCCACTAACCTTTTTATATTTTGAAATTTTGATAAATATCAAGACGAAGCAATAAAAATACAAAACAACAAATCAAGCTTTAATTGTATTCAGATATTTTTTTCTGGTTTACCAAATTACATATAGAGAATAAAGAGG
>DATFBJ010000101.1:0-6113 GCA_035253885.1 Nitrososphaeraceae archaeon | reverse complement strand
CATTTTATGCAAATGAAAGCGAATTACCTAGCTATCATTATGTAAATTATCAAAATAACATAGTAGATCAATTTACAATTTCAAAGAAGGATGTATCTACAAATAAAGTCAATAATTTCTAAATACTAAAAGACATACACTATAGTAATAGCTAAATACTATTTGCTAAAAATTGGTAGTATTAGAATAAATTAGAAATAATGTTATATTCTTTTTATAATTTTCTGTTGATAGAATACAATATTATGTACATGGTTACTAAAGCTTAATTAACAAATTTTTGATTAATATTTATATCTATAATACAGCCAATCAATAAGTAATTTTGATTGTGTAGAAGTAAATACATAATAATTTTATTCAAAATGAGTTTATTTGTTATTAAGAGATTAAGAATCATTTATAATTGAATCTAAATTAGTAATATTTGTAACCATATTTATATGTAATATAAAAACTAAAAATATTTTGTTGAAATTCTAAAAAAGGAATAAAAGTTATCCTTTCGTTATAAAAAGGACAATTTGCAATTATTAAAAATCTGAGGAGTAAAATATTTTAGATAAGAATTGTTACCATAAAGACTAAGCTAGGCTATTGATAGATACATAAAGAAAACTAGTCGTAACCTTTCATTTTATTTGTATATCTTCAATTATATCAATAATCTGATTTGTAAAGATTATTGAACAATAAACAAATTTTAATTAATAATTAGTAAATTATATTTTACTATATTTAGTATGGTAATGAAAATCAAGATATTTCATATTTGTAGATTTAGCTATCTGTTTATTCATCTGTCTATCTATCTAGATTGATGGATATAAAGAAGAAAGAGGAGGAATTATTTCTCTTATTTCCATATCATATATATCAAATAAAAAGTCATTTGCTTTGAGTATAACAATTGGAGAACCCCATGTAATTGCTTGACCATTTGTCTTTGCACCACATTCTGTCATAGCATCTCCCCAATTACCATTATCTATAAATTCATGTACTTTTTTATAAGGTCCCTTACCTCCATTTTCTATATCTACCCAACTTTCTAGTTTTACTGCAGTATCATTTACATTGTACACTATAGCTTTGAAACCAATTATTTTATCATAAATGTTTCCTACAGATAAATTGTTAATGTCATTGTATCTTTCCCATTCATAATTAATATGATATTGTTCTTTTTTCATTCTTATCTTTCCATCATTTGATATATTGTTATGGTAACTTGATCCTCCACAATAAAATTGGGGTTCATCTTTAGACTTTTTATATTCACTATCTAGTTGACTATGGGTTATTGATCTAGTAACTAGTGCAAGTGCATGGTCTTCGCCTTTAGAACGTGATGAATCAAGTAATTTGAAAATTAATGTAATTTCAATATTTTTCCAATCAGAAGGTTTATACCAATATCCTATATCTTTTAATTCAGAATAGTTCCAACTTTGAATTTTACCTTTAGATAAATTATTTAATTGTTCTGGCTTATCAGGTAAAATACCAGCATCTTTGGTATGAATATCTACTCTAGGTTTACCATATTCTATCCTCCAACTGCCATCTCTGTTTTGTTTTGTAAAGACGTTTGATTTATCTGTTTTATCTACTTGGACTTTATCATTTGGATTAGTTTTATTAAACCTATATGTCTCTCCATCGGGAGCATTTTGATATATTTTGGGTATTGCTAGGTTTCTATAATTATATTTAGTAATAAGATCTGTATCAGTGCGTGTCCAAGAATTATTATTATCATATGTCAAAGAATCATTGTATCCTTCTTCTTCTTCTTCTTCACTTGTTTCTTGTTTGTCTTTTTTATTCGTATTCTTCTTCTTCTCATCTTCTTTATCTTCATCTTTTTTATCTTCTTTTTCTAATTTCCTCTCCTCTTTCTGTTTCTTAGTTGTCGTCATTGTCTTCTCATTCTTCTTCTTTGTTTTATCTTTAATTTCTTCTTCTCCTCCTTTTTTATTATCATTATCATCATCATCATCATCGTTATTGTTGTTATTGTTGTTATTTTCTGGTTGGGCTTGAATATATAATAAGGGAGAATATTGTTGATTATCAGGATGATTATGATAACTATAATCAATAATAGTTATTACTATGATAGTTAAAACACAATATAATAAAGAAAACAATGTAATTTCTATACCATTATTATACATTTTATATCTAATATTTACCTATTGTATATAATAAATATCAAAGAATATTAGAGAAATTAGTTTTATTATTTATTTATATAATTTCTTCTCGAAATATATTGTAAATCTATACAGTCAAATATTTTCTAAAAGACTTTGAAGTAATTTTATCAATCTTTGCTTGATCAGGATTTTCAAATACTTGTTCACAACAATACCTCATAGAGAATAAAGCCATTTGTTCTAATATTGGCTGTAATGCCTTTCCTTTCTCTGTAAGATAGTACTCTATTCTAACGGGCGTTTCATTAAATACTTCTCGCTTTATCAATCTATCTTTTTCCAATTCTTTAAGACGTATAGATAGAGTTTTTGGATTTATCTCCTCTATTGAATTAAGAAATTCATTAAATCGTTTTTGTTTTAGGAAAATCATATTACGCAATAATAAAAGAGTAAATTTTTTTCCTATTATGTTAAGAGTATTAAAAACTGGACAACATTTGCAATTCATACCATCAATCATAAATTGGTTAGTTTTTCTGTTGTTGTCACTATCTAGTAGTTTTTGTTCAGTCAACTTACCAGTCTTTCACCTACTAACTAGAGTTTTGCTTACTAATTTATATACTTACCTAAATATAGTAGATAACACAAGGTAATAACTATGGTAGAAAATCAATGTGAATCAAATTGCGAATGCATGAAAATACAAAAGAGTTCAGAAAATAATAATGTTTTAAACGAATGTTGTTAAACAACCAATAAAACAAACATTATTAATCCATGTTGTAGTAATGACCCTATTGTTGAAGCAAAATCATTTTTAGAGCGATCCTTCTTTACTGCACTCACAGAAGTACATGTGGAGAAATTGAAAAATCAGATTGAAAAGGAGTGGGGAAGTACAATTGATAAGGCAGTGGATCTAACTATTAAAAAAATAGCAAAATAATGGCAAGCCTCTCTGTCAAAGTCTGGTGCAAATAAAGAGTTCTACAGTGAATTAGAAAAAAATATTTAAAACTACTAAAGAATAAGTAATAGTATAACCATAACTTTTTTTAAAACTAGATTCAATATAATTCAAGTCTTACATTTTTCTCAGGTAAATAATGATAATCTCAAGAAACAAGTAATTTTTTCATTATATTTCCTCCATCAATTACACATTAATAATACCCTTTTTAAGGAAACGTTTCGTCATGAGTCTCCTAATTAAATCTTTTTATACTTATGAAATAGTATATTAATATATTTATAGATAGCCTATTAATAGTTTATCAATCAAGGAATTTGCCATATATCAATAAACTTATTATTAGCCATTTAAAATTGAATTAATATTTGATAGTAGTACAAAAGAATTCTAATATATAATAACAGATGATATCATATTTAAGATCTATTTTCATGACCATAAATTGTTAACATTTTATATATATGAAAAGAAATTATTATAAAAAAGTAAGTTATTGCCCAAATGGAATAGGCAATTTGCCTCCCACTACAACATCAGAGGGCTTAGGATCAGGGTCATTAACAGGTTCAGCAGTAACAAAAAATACTGTATATGTATAAGGATTAACCATTCTTTGATTTACAATAAGAGTGTTATCTTTTTCATTGAATTTACCTACACTTAAAGAATACCCTGATGCATCGCCTTTATCTTCAAACCAGCCTTCATACACCTTTCCATCTGAAGGAGGTTCGTCCATTCTAGCAGTAACAATTATGTTACTATTTTGAAATGATAAGTCAAAGATGCCTTTTTTGTCGCCACCATACATATTACCAGCAGTAGGAGTAGTCAAGTCTAAAGATATACCTGAATTCTGATTTCTCTGTTGTTGTGATTGTTGTTGTTGTGATTGTTGTTGTTGTGATTGTTGTTGTTGAGAACCTGTTTGATTACTACTACCTTCAACAAGTACTCCTTTTGCTAATCCATATTCATATTCACTCATTAGATTAGAATGACAACTTTTACTGTGTCCAAGATTAATAAAATAATCTTGTGATTCTACACTTGATAAAGGTACTATCCCGTCATTAGGTTTGGGAAGATTAGAGAATCCTGATTGTTCCATAGGTAGGAATGGTGTTAACTGACAGTTTCCTGATTCAGGATTCCAATCACCTGCAATAGTATAGTATTTTGTGTTTGGATTCATTTTTACTTCAGTAGCTGCTGCACCAGGTCTTAAATCATATACAGCAGGAGTACAAATTTCACTTGACTCTGCTAGAGGAGAGCCTGCATTTGGTGTTCCAATCATAATTAGATTTGCAACATCCTTTGTCTCGTTGGCCAAATATACTCTTGCATCCAATCCTCCCTTGCTGTGACCCACTATGTTCACTTTATTTTGTCCAGTTTCGTCTTTGATTTGTCCAATTATATTTGATAATTCTTTTGCATGTTCTGCAGATGACCCACATTTATCATCTGATTGTTTAAAAGTAATAGGATAGACAGCAATTCCATCTTTTTTGAGCAAATCTATCCATTTATTCCAAACAGCAGCATCTTCCATATAGCCATGTATTAAAAGAACAGGAAGTTTAGTAGAATTGGTAGCAGTATTTGCATTAGATTGACCATATGCCATTTCACTTAACTTTAAAGATTCATTACTACTACTATTGCTACTACTCATTACCATCATCATTGCAATTAAACCTGTAACAACAATAGTTGATGATAGAATTCTATTAGTATTTACCATTGATATTTTAGTGGTATTATCTTTTATTAGTATTACAAGCTCAAAAAAGATGTAAGCAAAAGACGACTTGAGGGAGTAGTATTAGATTCTACTACTATATTTTATATTCAGCTTTTATTTAAAATTGATTTAAATCATAATTAAAACTTATTCTAAAATAGAAAATAATGAAAGGCTTGGCTTGATTTGCCATGGGGGTTATATTGACATTCTGGTTGATTGTTATTATACCAATTATTTTCCATAATAGAATATTAAAAAATTAAATATGGATTTTGGTAAAAGAAATAAAAGCCATGACCTTTCATCAATAAGTAAACTAAATTGAACAGACAGTCTATGGCAAAATAGAGTGACTAGAGGTTTGTTTATTGTATAAAATCTAAAATATATATATTTTATAATTGAAGACAATTTAATGATCATAGTCTAATCAACTATAGTAGGTGACATCTGCTCTACAATATTTGATTATAGTCTTAAGATTATGACCAGACTACAACTACTAATCTTAGTAAAAGACCTTAAATTATATATTAATTCAAGATTGAGGCTATCTCAAATGGTTAATTATGGGTTTCTCCATCATTAATCAAATTAAGTGGGGATTTTTGATAATTATAACAAATATTATTTAAGAATTATACAACAAAAAAAATTGAGGATATTATGTTACATACATAAAGATTTTTTAGTTCTCTTTTATCATTTAATCGCTCTTTCTACCGCCGCCGTGCGATGCTTTTCCACCTTCGCGTGCTACTCTTTTTCTTGTTTCCTTATCTGCGGCTTCTAATCCTCTTTCATCATGTGGTGCTTTTCCACCTTGACTAGCCACTCTTTTTCTTGTCTTTTCATCTGCAGAGGCTAATCCTCTATTGTCATTAGCCATTGTACAAACTTTGCTAGCATAGTTAATAATAATTGGAGATAATTTACTTAATTGTCATAGTCAAGAGAAGAAGATTAATGAGATTGAGTAATTAAAGAATATTATGATATGATTCACATATTAATAGAGATGCTAGTAAATAAAATATTTAATCAGAATAAAAAAATTACATATATAGATTATTAAAAAGAAAAGGTTGATCGATCGATTTGATTTACTTTGCTAAATCTTGTAATCCCTTGCCAATAGTTTCAGCAAGACCTTTTGCACCTTCAGTGATATTTTCGCCTATTTTCTTTGCTCCTTCGGTAATATCAGATCCAACCTCGC
>DATFBJ010000100.1:0-7836 GCA_035253885.1 Nitrososphaeraceae archaeon | reverse complement strand
AACAACAACAACAATAATAATAATAAATCTGGATAAAACTTATTCAGCATTGAAAAATTTTTTAATAGATGTTTTTAAAATTGATAAATAAAAAAATTTAGATATATATGAGTTTATTAGTTTATAGATATACTTATTTTTCTTCCCTCAATATCAATATTCTTATACTCAATTCCTTCTTCTTCTTTTTTTTCTTCAGATAAAACTACCGCTTTGACTCTAACTAAATATGTTAAATCACTTATATGCTTCGATAGAGATGATATTTCATCTTTTTCCAAGTTAGTTATATATGCAGTTGAGAGAATTTCTGTTGGATTATATGATTTTTCTTTACGTAATTGTTGTAAGTTCCTAGCCAAGTCGCGTACTAAACCTTGTATAATTAGATTTTGGTCTCGGCTTGTAGGCATAAATATAATTAAATTTTCTTTTTCAGTATAAACATAATTATCTTTAATTGAAAATGAAATTTCTAAATCTTTTTCGTATATATCAATAGAAGAAGATAACGTTTTATCATAAATTAATTGAAATTTTTGAGACTCTTTAAGAGTATTAAGAATCTCTCTTTTGTCAAGTTTTTCAAATTCTGCCACAACTTTACCGATATCAGATCTAACTTGTGGTGCAATATTTTTTCTAATAATATTAATTGAAGGTAAAATCGGAAGGTTGGTATTGAGCATTCCTAGAATTTTTTCTACGTTATTTGATGCATAAATTTGTTTGACTGTATAGGTTTGTACATTCAATTGATTTTTCAAAATTTCGGATATATCATCTCTTGATAAATCTATATTAAGTTGATCGTAATTATAATTATCATCATCACTTTTCATGTTATTCTTTGAATATAATGATGATGGTAATTTTTTCTCTGACAAGGAACATATTATTATTTCTGTTACTGGCCATCTTCGCTTAATCTTTGCTTTCATTCGTGCAGAATTTGCTAAAGAAATAATCGTTTTAATTTTTTCAAAAATGTTCTCAAGGTCTTGATCTATTAGAGATGGTTCTAATTCAGGCCATTGACAGAGAAGTACACTGGATCTAAAAGAAGAAGAAGAAGAAGAATCAAACTCCCTTAAATCTTTTATTTTAGTGAAACTACTCAAATAAAGATATTCTGTAATAAATGGAGATACAGGATGGAGAATAATATCAATTTTTTCAAATACATAATCTAAAATTGAAAAAATTGTAAGTCTTCGATTTATTTGCTCAAGACTATCATTCCAAATATAATTTCTTGTAAGTGGTATGTACGTTTGGCTAATATTATTGATAATAAATTCTTCAATAGCTTTTGTTCCTTCATGAAATTTACAATTTTCAAATGATAAAGTCACATTTTTAATTAAAGTTTGTAATACTGAAAGAAGCCATTTTTCTGGAGTTTCGAGTAAGTTATTACTAATAACCCAATTGAGATTATGTACATCTCTCTCAAAATTATCTAGAATACTATTTTGTTTTAGATAAATATGTAAGTAGTAAAGGGTACTAAGAATTTGATATGGTCTGGAGGTCATTTCTTTAAGACTGAAATTCAAAGCTTCTATAGGCGACGATTTCCAGATAAAATAGAATCGAATAAGATCTACTGCATTTTTTTCAAGCATTAAATTTGCTTCTATTACATTTCCAGCACTTTTACTCATTTTATTACCTTTTTCATCTAATACATGTCCTTGAAAAAGAAAAGACTTGAATGGAGCAATAGGTTTATTGTTTAATATTACATTTTGCATCAATAAAGAATATGACCAACCTCTAGTTTGATCTATCCCTTCAGTTAAAAATAATGCAGGAATCAATTTTTTATAATCGTGCTCATTAAATGATGCAAAAGGAGCAGCTCCACTATTATGCCATGTATCTAGTACATATTGCTCTCTTGTCATTATAGAATTACATTTTGAACAATTTATTTGTACTCTATCTATCCATGGTCTATGTAATTCAAAATGCTGCTTATCGGTATAGGAAGAAATATTGTTAATAGAGTTAATATTTTTGTTATTAAAATTATCATCTTTTTCTTCCAGTTTGAAAACTACTACATTTCTTTTTTCATCTCTAATAAGATTTGAAGCTCTTGTTACAAGATCATTTTTATGTGATAATAATTCTTTTTGCCCACAATTTGAGCAAATCCAAATAGGAATAGGAGTTCCCCATATACGTTCTCTTGATATACACCATGGTACTTTTTCTTTTATTATTTCAATAAATCGATTTTTAGGAGCATCGAAAAAATATTCTACATTATTTGCAGCTTCAATTGGTCTATCACCTAGATTATCAATCATATAAAAATATTCTCGTCTGGCCAACCAAACAAGTTTATGATGGGAACGCCAACATGTTGGATATTGATGTTTTATCTTGCCAATTTTTACACTAGCCTTTAATTCTTTCATTATTTGTACAATTTTCTCATCAGTATCACGAACAAAAGATCCACTAAATACTCCAGCTTGATCTGTAAAAATTACTCTATCATCAATTGGAACAAAAATAGGAATATTTTTCTTTTTTGCAATATTGAAATCTTCTTCACCGTTAGCTGGAGATAAATGAACTATTCCACTGCCTGTTGTTATATCGACAAAATCTTCAGCTACTACAAAATGAATTGATTTTGAATTTGCTAGTTTTTTAAGTTCTGGAATTAAATCTAATAATGGATGTATATAATATTTTCTTTCTAGATCCTTACCTTTGATAATTTTTTTAATTTTATAAGATTCTATATGTAATTCATTCATCAGCTCTTTTAACCTAGTTTCACCTACAATCCAGACTTGGTTATTTACCTCTACATAACCATAATTAGCATCAGGATTTACTCCCACAAGTTCATCAGTAACTAATGTAAATGGCATTGTAGTCCAAACTATCAGATATACATCTTCATCAACTAATCTTACTTTATAATAAAATGACTGGTCTTCAACAGTTGTATATCCTTGATTTACTTCAGAATTACTAAGAGAAGTTTGACAGGAGGGACAAAAGGCTACTACTCGAAATCCTTCCTGTAAAATTCCATTATCCCAAGCAGTTTTGAGATATAGCCATTCTCTTTCAATATAGTTATCATGAAATGTCCAATAGCCATTCTCATAATCAAAAGACATTCCTAATAACTCATCTACTTCAATCCATTTTTTGTTATATTTTGCAACAATGGATTTACATGTTTCAACAATTTTTTGTATTCCTACTTTGTTAATATTTTCTGTCTTATTTCCTGTTAATTCTAATTCTTTTTCTGCCTGTAACTCTACAGGTAAACCTTGGCTATCCCATCCAGGTCTAAATATTACTTTGTTCTGTTTTAGGGTATGAAATCGAAACCATAAATCTTTTATTATTCGTCCTCTTAAGTGACCTACATGAGGCTCTCCATTCATGGTTGGAGGACCATCAACATAACCAATGATTTCTTTATTATAACGATTATCTATTTCTTTTTTAATAAATTCTTCATACTTAATTAATTTCTTATAACTACGTATCTCATTTTCAATATTTTTAGGATCGAATTGTCCATGAAGTTCCATAAATATAAGAAGATGATGTTATTGAACCATTCTTTATGTTTTTGGATAAAGATATTTTTTGGTTTATAGGAATGGCTATGACTAGACGATAACTACTATATCAAAAAAAAGGACATATCATAAAATAAATAAATAAATTTTCGATCTATTAATCTAAGATTTTTATGGAATCTATTATTCTTTCAACTAGCGGTAAGTCTTTATCAAAATTTTCTACAGTCGATTGATAAGTTAATGTGAATAAATTTCTATCAATGATAGAAAAAATTTCCATAATTTTTCCTTCAAGATTATTTTCTTTGTATTTATATTTTACAATATGAAAAGATGAAGGATTAGCATCTATTGTATACTTGCGTAGATTTTTTTCTAACACTTCATAAACTTTATAGCCAGAAGAAGAGGCAGACTTGCCAAATTTTTCGGACTCCTCTAAAATCTGCTCATTTGTAAATTGATCAGAATTTGCAAGTGATGAAAAAGAAATTCCTATAAAAGAGAATGGATTGTCTTTAATTAATTTAAAATCTAAAACATGAAACTTTGATAATTTCTTTTCTACTTTCCAATCAGGTGGATAGTTAAGTTCAAATTTTTTATTTGAAAAAGTCAACCAATCGGTTGTTTCAATTTTACTACTATTAAGACTACTACTATTACTACTAATATTATTAACAGAATCAAAATTTTGACCAAAAGATAAAAAAGAAATTCCAGAACTCTTAGCAAATTCTAAATCAAATGAAAGAATGGTGAGAAAAATTAATGATAATGATGATGATAGTAAGATTATGATTTTTATATAATTAAACATATATTATAGAATAAACAAAGAATACTAATATTCTTTTAGATTTAAAATATAGTATATGTTTAAAATGTTGATTGATTGATTTATTTAAATACATACAATTAGACATAAAATATTAATTAATTTGAATGGTTATTGTTATATAAAAAAAATTAAGTTATTATTGTAAATGGTAGAGATTAAAAGAGAAAGAGAGATACCGAAAATTAGATATTATAACACCTAACTAATGTATCCCATATTAGATTTCCTATTTTGAGGATATACTAGTCCTTCATCCTGTTCTTCAGCAGGAATACTTTGAGGATATTGTCCTGATTTGGCCATTATCTGTTGTTCTAAATTTTTAATAAGAATTTCTGTATCTTTAGATCTCTTATTCATTTCATCCATATTAATTTTAATTCCTAAGACTTTATTCAAAATTTCTAAAAGATTTTTTGATGCTTTTGCATCAATTACATATCCAGAGGTTTCACCTAACAAACAGATTCCTTCTATTCCACGAAGTTTTCCCAATCCAAGTATTAGACCATTCATTCCTGTAATATTTCCATTATCAAGAGTTGAAATATTAAAGGATCTGAAAGATTTTACAATGTCTGGATTAGTAGCTGTTCCAAAAATTTTTGGTTCGTTTACAAAAGTACCAGTAACATATGATGCTAGTGAAAAAATATTTGAAATCTTGAATTTTGTAATTAAATCTAAAAGTTGTTCAGATAATATATATTCTGATCCTGGAACTACCGGCTGCGAATCACCCGTTAGAAGAAGAAGATCATTAGGAGAAGAAAATAACGAGCCACCACTGTCATCAGCCAATTTTAGTGAATCATTTGTTGATTTATTAGAATCATTTGCTGCTGCAGAGTGATCTAATTGTATATCTAGATTGTTAAGATTTTTAATTTGTTTTTTGTTTATACTAGTATTATTATTATTAGCTTTAACATAATAAAGGCTATTTTTCACTATATTGGTTGTTCCATCTGATTGTATTACTACCTGAGGTGAGAAATAACATGAAAAGAGATCAGCCATATGAATAGCATCAAGTTCTTTTATGAGATAATCAACTGCTAATTTACCTACTAAACCTGTTCCAGGAAATCCACAGATTAATTTAGGTGAATTTAATGATGGTAATTTTTTTCCAGAAAAAACTATCTCTATTGGTTTTGACATAGAAAACATATATTCTTCAAAAGATATTCTATTCTTTCTTTCTTTAAATGTTCCGGGTTGGCCTATATATAGAATTAAATGATAATTAGTTTTTTTACCAACAAGACATAAAAATCAAGTAAGGTTTATTGATTGTAATATTTTAATAAAAATTATTGGATTCTCCTAGATTAATATTAATAAATGACGATATGATTAAAAAATTTTCAATTTCCAGAAAAATTTCATCAAGAAAAGGAGATAATGGAATTGTATTGGTTGTGGGTGGAAATAGAATCTATCATGGAGCTCCGATTTTGGCATCAATAGCCGCACTACGATCTGGTACAGATTTAGTATATACAGCCATTCCTAGTGTCAATGTCGAAGCTACAAGATCCTTTTCTCCTAATCTCATAATATTACCTCTAACTGATGTAAAATTAACAATGGGTTCAGCATCAAGACTAATTAAAACACTTCCAAAAAAAGTAGATTCAGCAGCAATTGGAATGGGTATGAGTATTGCTAAAAAAGAAGCATTAATGAGTTTAATAGAGAAATTATCAAAGAATGGTACTAAGCTTGTACTTGATGCATCAGCGTTAATTCCTGAGATTTTGCCCAAAATAAAGGAAACAGGTTGTATTATTACACCCCATGGAGGAGAATATATGAGAATTTTTGAAACAGAATTAAAAACTCCTCATAATAATGAAAATAATGAACAAATTGTAGATGTTTTCAAAAATGCAAAAAAATATGGAATTACAATTATTCTCAAAGGCTGGAAAAATATTATTTCAAATGGAGAACTAATTGCAGTTATTGAAAGAAGTACACCTGCTATGACAGTAGGTGGAACAGGAGATGTGTTAGCTGGGCTTATAGCAGGATTTTTTAGCAAAATGAATTCCTTTGAGGCTGCCTGTACAGCTGTTTATTTTAATGGACTTGCAGGAATGATGGCATATCAAAAATTTGGATTACATATGGTAGCAAGTGATTTACTTGATAATCTTCCACAAATAATGAAAAAATTTGACCAAATAGAAAATAACTAAATTATTAATATATTATATAGTATTGATATTGCATATAGAAAGAATAATAATAATATTACTTAGTTTCATAATCATATTAAGCCATATCTCAAAGGGATTAGTATATTAACAACAATAGCAGACTATGGCTGATTTGAAAAGTCTTTTTTGTAGCTGTATATTTCAATATTGTATTGATAATTATTATATTTTAATAATTGGAGATGATTTAGTTAATAGCCATAGCCTGCTACAATGGAGAGCAAGCAATAGATATGGCTATGGCTAATTTTGTGACCAAAGGTGTTGATTAGGTTTAGTTTAAATTGAGTTACAGAATATTTAAAACTATGTGAACTATATTAATTGTTGTTGTTGTTGTTGTTGTTGTTGTTGTTATCTAGCCCTTTTATTATAGTATATAATGTCTATTTATATACACTACAATTATGAAGCCAACACAGTAGACTATGACTAGTATACTGTGATTAACCTATATGAGAACATTGGTACTTAATTTTCAATGTTGAATTAATTAAGAATTCAGGATAGATATCTGGCAATAGATATATAAAGAAAAATACCTTTGTCAATAATTGACCAAATATTAGTAATTGATGTAAGTAATCTAATTTTAATAACATTATTCATTATCTTCTATAATCCTAGAATGCACAGATATAAAAATATAGATTAAGTTCTCAAACTCTTCTCTTTAACTATATTTTGAGATCTCTTTATTAATCTGCTTTTTTATTGAAAATTAATGAATAGCAGATCAAAATATTGCAGTAATTGTGGTGAGTCATTAGAAAATTTAAATTATGAAGAAACTAAAAAATGTCCTAAATGTGGAATAGATCTTCAAATAGGATCTACACGTAATACATCATCATCATCATCATCATCATCATTCATCAGTTGTAGAACAATTACCATATAAAAGTCCAGGAACAGCAGCACTCATAGCATTTATTGGAGGAATATTTGGTTTACAAGATATAGGTCATATGTATGTTGGAAAGGTTGGAAAAGGAATTGGAATACTAATTACTGGTATCATTCTTGCTGCTCTGCTCGTTTTTATATCAATGTCTTTCGAAATATTTTATTATTTGTATTTGGTGTTGCATATTTAGTATTATGGATATGGCAAATATTTGATGCTAGAAAATTAGCCAAGAAATTTAATGAATCTGTACTAACAACAGGAAAAGAAGCATGGTGAAAATCTAATTTT
>DATFBJ010000099.1:0-3098 GCA_035253885.1 Nitrososphaeraceae archaeon | reverse complement strand
GCCCTGGAATAGTAGGAATTTGTTGATATCGTTTGGTAAGGTCTTCTTTAGATTGACCATCAATAAATATATGTTTCAACATTCTATATGCATATTGACCATTTGGCAATTTTTCTGCCTTAATTGTTACTTCATTTACTTTTTTATATTCTGATGTTGTTACATTAGAATTATATTGTAATCGTTGTTGTTGTTCTTCTTTTTCTTTGGAATTACTCTTTTCCTGAATATATCCTTTATAATTTCCTTCATTAGGAATTTCTTTTACTGCCTCTGCTATTTGGACAATAGGATGTTGACTTCCTTTAATCTTATTTTCTCCATTATCATTGTTGTTTTCTTTAATATTTGGAGTATTGATACCGTTTTGCACTCCTAACGTCAAAGTAGAAGTTAATAAAATTACGGTAAAAATCCCCATTATTATATTTTTAAATAATTTATTCATTTTCATGACCTCCATTAACTTATGGGTGTTTACCCGGAATGCTTTGTCCAGAATTATCGACGACAAAACCTCCTTTCATATCAGATAAAAGATGTGAACCAATCAAATCACGATATTCAGCGATTCCATTTTTGCCTTGAATTGTAAATACATGATTCTCCAAGGGAGCGAATCTTTTTTCACTAACAATATTATTAGTACCAGGTTCTAGCCATTTGTATCCAGTCAAGACAAATTTATGAAAATCAGTTCCAATTGCAATTAGATTAAATCTTATTAATTCTCCATCTCTCAGACCTATAGTGGGATTTTCCCATAATGCTGTTCGCTTAGCATAATTTCTATAATCTATTTCATTACACCAAAAAGCATCATCTGTTACATAACAAGCAACATCTTTAGAGATATCTTGTATATCAATTTTAGTTGGTTTGTCATCAATTAACGCAATTGTTTTTCCAGTATGATTATCAATTATAATGGTGCCGAATAATCCAATCGTTTCTGCTCCATTCATGTTTGATCCAGGCGCTTCACTATGATGTAAATTGAGTCCTAGGGTATGATCATGATATGGCCATGAACCTGCTGTTCCTGGACCTGCTGTCCAATGATATTTTATAGATTGGCCCGGCCCAACACCTTCATCACCATAGCCATTTAGAACTTTTAAAGTTCCATCACTGGCAACTGAATAATGAATTCCATGAATATGTATTGAAACTATACCTTCTGCTCCTGTATCCTTTGGATTGATGAAAGTTAGTTCGACGGAATCACCTTCTTCAATAAGTAAAGTAGGTCCTGGAATAGTGGCCTCATCAGGATACCTTTCTGTTATATCATTTAAAAATTCATTAGTTCTTGGGTCAAAAATTTGGTGTCGATCTAATTTGTATCCATATAGATCACCACCTCCATCAGGTTTTTCGATTTTATGGACAGACATGTCTATTTTATGAAGAACTGGATATGGATAGGTTGGATAGCCAGATACTTCTTGATATTGTGCATAAACGGAATCAAATACCTGTCCTAGATTTCCCAAAACGATTATTGAAGCTAAAGTAGCACTCAATAAAATAGGATAAGACCGATAATAAATCATTGGAAAAAGAATCCGAAATGTCCATTTATAACAATGGATTGAAAGTTAAAAAGGAATGTAACTTAGTAATGAATTAGCATATTTAATTAGAAGAATTATTTTTAAAATGTTTCTAAAGTGAATTAATATTAAGGATATAGTTTTTTCATATCAGATAATTTATATTGTAAAACAATTTCAAATAATTTTAATCTTCTTATATGTCATTATCCCATTAGTTATTACCCTATAATTTCATAGAAGAATAGTAAAAAAATTCTATCAAATTAAAAAAAATATTAAGATAATGTAAAAAAAATAAAAATAACTATTTAGGCACAAAAGTATTTTTTAATATGTAAATGGAAAATGATTCACAATACTGGATTGAAAAGTTAGGGTTAGTAAGACATATCGAAGGTGGATACTATAAACAAATTTATATTTCCAGAAAAAAATGTCAAGAATATGAAAATAAAAATTTAGCAACTTGTATATTTTATTTATTAGATGGTACTGATTTTTCCTCCTTCCATAAAATTAATGGTGGTGATGAAATATGGCATTTTTTTATTGGAAGTAGTTTAACTATCTATATTATTAATGAAAAACATTCTAAATTGAAAGTTGTAAAACTGGGTAATGATTTAGGTAAAAATGAGAATTTGCAGATAGTAATAAATGAAGGGAATTGGTTTGCTGCAGAAGTAAATGATAAATCATCATTTACTTTAGTAGGTTGTACTGTTATTCCTGGATTTGAATTCAAAAATTTTGAATTAGGCAAAAAAAAATCACTACTTTTGAAATTCCCTTCATATAAAAATATAATAGAAAAGTTAACAAAAGAATGAAATAATTTTATTATTTAAATTGAATTATTATTTTGAAGATGTCTTGTAATAGCTTGTGCAATCTTTTCCTTATCTTCAACTTCTACAATAACTTCTTTATATTTGAAATTACTCTTTAATTTCAAAGTAATACATTTATTTCTGCGATAAAAAGCATAAAAAACTTTACCTTTTCCTACAACATAAAAAATTCCAATATTCCTATTTCCCCTGGATATGCCAATAAATTTTATTGTTCTAGCTTTATCTATTTTAACGGTATCTGTTAAAACTTGATTAATTGCAGAATATGGAATTTTTATCTTATTTGTAAACGGAAGAATTACTCCAAAAAATCCCTTTAAAGTCATGGTAATATAATCATTATGTTCTTGATCTATGGTCATCATTATAATCTTTTTTTGATAAAATTAAAAATTTAAGGGAAAAGAGAAGGTAATTTAAATGGTGGAAATATTCCCTTAGTTGGTGCATTTTCAGATTGTGGTGGTTGAACCTCCAATGCTTCTGATTGGTTATTGAGATTTGTTTTTTGTGGTTGTTCTTCTTCCTTCAATGCTGTTGGTGGTTGTTGTAGTTGTTGTGGTTGTTGTAGTTGTTCTTCTTCTTCCTTCAATGCTGTTGGTGGTTGTTCGTCCAAGTCTATTCGAGGTTTTTGAGAGGTAGATTGAGAAAACTCATCAGTTGTAAAATTTTCCATAGTAGATTT
>DATFBJ010000098.1:0-4931 GCA_035253885.1 Nitrososphaeraceae archaeon | reverse complement strand
AAAACAAAAAATATTCTATGATGAAAAAAATAGCAAAAGGTCAAATAGTTTATGAATTAACTATAAAATAATAATTCATATTGCTGAATTTAATTTGTAATGATTAGTGATTTTCACATGAATTTTAATCTCCTAACCGCTGAGATAGTCCCCCATCTACATAAACTGTCGTTCCTGTAATGTAACTTGCATCATTTGAAGTTAAAAAGAAAGTTACTTTGGCAATTTCTTCTGGTCGTCCTATCCTTTTCATAGGAATTTTTTCTTCTTCTTGTTTTTTCTTTTGTGGATCTTCCATAATATCTTTATTCATAGCCGTATCTATGGCGCCAGGTGCAATGCCGTTTATTCGTATTCCTTTATCAGCTACTTCTAATGCTATATTTTTAGTAAGCATTTCCATTCCCCCCTTTGATGCTGCATATGGTGCAGAATATGGTTGAGGAATAGATTCATGTACTGATGAAATATTAATTATAGAAAAATTTGAATCAGGGTCATAATTTTTATTATTATTTATATTTCCATCAGTAGTATTATTTTGACTATTTAACATATATTTCAATGCTTCTCTTGTACATAGAAATGCACCTCTCAAATTAACTCCTATAACATAATCCCAGTCTACGGATGTTATCTTATTCGTTCTCTCTGATGGCCCACTTATACCTGCATTGTTAATCAAAACATTAATCCTTCCAAATCTTTTTATAGCTTCTTTCATCAATGAAATACAAATTTTCTCATCTGAAATATCTCCGGTCAGATATGAAATTCGATTAGGGTCATTAACTTCATTCCTTATTTCTTGTACAGCTTCTATTAGCTCATTTTCATCTCGTGCATTTAACAAAATAGAATAATTATTTTTTGCAAATTCCTTAGCAATTGCTTTTCCTATTCCTCTACTAGAACCTGTAATGACAGCTACTCTCTTTAAATTATTATTAATCACATGCAAATATTAAACTACAAAATATTTCACAGTTAAACGATTAACAACTAATCGTATTTCCAATTCTATATAGATTACTCGATCTATCTATTTATTAATAATTAAAAAAAATAATAAAATTTGTAAAACAGATATAATATACTATTGATAATTGTAATTAATATTTTAAAATAGTAGTAAGTATGAGTTATCAAAAGAAGTTAATATATGATATCTAGAATAATCTATTTATACATCTACTTCATAATCAAGAACCAATATTTATTAATTCGAATTACAATATTATTTTTTGGAGATATAAAAATAAACCAAAAAGTTTTAGAAATACAAAACAATAAAAGTAAGTTAAACAATCTGGAAGATTTTAATGAAATTTTTGAATTTGTAAAATCTTGTATATCTACAGTTTTTAAAATGAACAGAACCGGACTAAACTTAATTCTACAAGGAATGCCAAGTAGTCTAGGTGCATATCATATACTAGGTTCAAATGTCATAGTTGCTAATCGATATATATTGGAATATATAAAAAATACAAAATCTAAAGAGGAATACAATTCTTATGTTTTTGCAGTTTTGGCTCATGAATATTTACATAGTTTAGGAATAATAGATGAAAACAAAGTTAGAAAAATGACTTATAAGTTATGTTTAAGTATTTTTGGGAAAGATCATACAACCACCAAATTTGCATATAATCCTCTGAGTGCCTTTCCACAATTACAGTTGATCTCTAATAATAAATTTGAAACAAGTTTTATGCAAATTAAAAAATTTGATGACAAAAACCTTTCATATATAGGATAAAAGAGTACTGAGATTTAGATTAGAACTCTGAACTATTTTTATATATCATTCATATCTCATTTGAAAAGCACATTTAAACCTACAAATATGCGTAATTATATCGGTAGAATATGCATAATAAAAGCATTAGAAGCAAACAAGAAATAGAGCCTGAGGATTTAAAAAAGAAAATAGATAATGATGAAAATATTTTTCTTTTAGATGTTCGATCTCCTCAAGAGTATGAAGCATGGAGAATTTCTTACGATAAATATGTTAATCCTAAATTAATTCCTGTTGATCGGTTATTTGTGAATGATCCTGTTTTGTTGAAAGAAATTCCCAAAGATAAAGAAATTGTTACAGTTTGTGCACATGGAAATAGATCATTGATTGCTGCAAATATACTAAATCAATTAGGATATAATGTAAAAAGTGTAAAAGGAGGAATGGCTGGATGGAATAAAGTCTATGATGTTGCTGAAGTTCCTGTTCCAAAAGAAGCTCCATTTAAAATATGGCAGATTAGAAGAATATCAAAAGGATGTATGGGCTATATTATATCTTCGAAAGAAGATAAACTGGCTGCAGTTATAGATCCAAGTCATGAAATTTATGAGGCTTTTTTAAAAACTGCAAAGGACAATGAATTACAAATAACAAAGTTATTTGATACTCATCAGCATGCAGATCATGTCTCAGGAATTGTAAAATTAATCAAAGCTATAACAACAACAGAAACAAATGTGGAACAAACATTTGCATATTTTAGCTCTCTTGAAGAATATGATTCTAGTAATAGTCCACTAAAAAATATAGAATATGTCAAAGATGAAGATAGAATAGATATAGGTAATAAAGTTACATTAAAAGCAATCTATACACCAGGACATACGAATGGTAGTATGTCTTTTCTTATTGAATATACTCTTAGTGATAATAATAAGAATAATATAAATGACAAAAATCTAACATATTATTATTTATTTACTGGAGATACATTATTTGTTAATGGTGTAGGAAGACCTGATTTAAGAGATCAATCGATAAAATTTGCTGAATTGTTATATGATACTTACCATAAAAAAATTCTTCAATTACCTGATAATACAGTAATTCTTCCAGCGCATTTTAATGGAACATCAATTGCTTTGAAACATACTGTTCCAATATTGGAAACACTTGGTACAATAAAGAAAAACATAAAACTTCTTTCTATGGATAAGAAAGAATTTATTCAGTATATAACTGATACAGTACCACCTAGACCAATGAATTATAGAGCAATAATATCAATCAATAAACAAATGCTTCCTTATGATGAAATAGAAATGTCCGATTTGGAGGCTGGACCTAATTCTTGTATGATATCTTCAGAATAACCCTTATAATTTTTCCCTCCTTTTAATGTAATTTCTTATCATTATTGTAAAATTCATTAATAATAATCTATAACAGAATTCTAATGACTCTACACTAAGATCTGTATACATATTTTTTCTTCTTTGTATAATTAAGTTAAAAGAAGAATCTTTACTATTTAATATTTTAAGAGAATATTTTGCAAAGCAACTAAAATAATTTTAGTTTTATAGATAAATTCCTGGTTATGATATACATTATCTTACTTAGTCAATCTTCATAGAATTTAAACAGTGTTTTTAATGTCATGAAAGCATCGTTTAAGTCATTTAGAGAATAAAAGGAAAATGAGTGGAATTTCAAATTGATTTTAACCATAAAATGCCAATATTGATATAAAAAGATGGAATAATGTAAATGAAGTTCTATTTAGGTTATAAATTGAGAAACAAATCCACAAATAACTGAGATAGGTTAAATGTTAATCTTACAATAAATTTGAAGGTATAAAAAATAAGATCTAGTTATTATTTCAAAAGAAGTTAGTATGACAGAAAAAAGTATAAGTTAGATATTATATATTAAGAATATCAAATTTTCCTAAAATCAAAGAAGTTTAGAAGGTAATTGATGAAATTACTAATTTATAATTTGCAATTTTTAAATAATAGCTTCAAAAAACAATTAAATCTACTTGTATTGAATATAATTTTTATTTAAATAAATTAAAATAGTAGAATGTTCTAATAAGAATTGTAATGGGTTGCGAGTTATTAATTATGGGAATTCTGACAGGTTTAACTTTAACAGCAACAGCATTAGTATTTCAATTCTTTAATGATAGAAAGAAAGAATTTAAAAAATTAACAACAGATTTGAAGGTAAATATATAATAAATAGAACTCTAATTATTATTCTAAAATCTATATTATTTAATATACTAAAAGAAATAATACAGCATGATAAATAAAAAATTTTTAAACAATAATTACAGTGATAAAAAACAATTAGGAAATGATGATGTTATTCTTCAATGGCTAGCTTTTCAAAAACAAGAAAATGAAGACAAGATACATCCTTCAAATACTCAGATTCTAAATAAATACTATAAAATTTCAATTGATTGTATCGATTCATGTACTAATTTAATTGAGGATTATCAAAATCTTCAAAAAGTTTATGAAGAACTTAGCAAAAAAATTGGAATACTAGAAAAAAAACATAGAGAGACAAAGGTAAGACTAGAAAAAGAAATACTATTCCTAAATATAGAAAATTGGAAAACAATTAGAAAGAAAATTAAAACAGAACTTGATAGATCCAATTTATCTTAAATCATTTACATTTTTTTCTTATATTCTAATTTATTATTTGAATTAGATGTAATCAGTAGATCTTTAGATTCTATTTTTGAAATGTTATTGAAGAAAATTGAGATCCATTAACTTAAGATTATCACATCCTCTAAGAGAGAGAGGTGATATTATTTTCTGCTATCATGTGCTATTGTACATTGATTCAAATAGTTCTATTAGGTTATACACATGACTATTTCTAATAGCTCTTTTACTATCATAAGATATTAATCATCAAATACTTATATCATATAATTATGTTAGCTTAAAAAATGATTTTGATATAGATTTTGATGATAATTTTGATAATAAAGACAGACACTATCAAAACTTATTATTATGATGATATAGATAACCATGATGTAATATTTCTTACTGATGATAATTAATACATACCCATATTTTTCTTCTCATTTCTATATTATATTAATAGTTTGATTTTGATTCGAATTTGAATAAGATTAAATAAAATT
>DATFBJ010000097.1:0-2037 GCA_035253885.1 Nitrososphaeraceae archaeon | reverse complement strand
TATACTATAATACAAAATCAGATGTATGCTAATAATGGAACAGACACCAGCAGCTTATCTCCTCTATTTGTACAACCTGCAAATGGAACAATCAATTTTGCAAATACAACAGTGCCACAACCTATGAATCAAGAATTGTCACCTAACCGTGATAATAATCCAAGATCAAGAAGTTAGCAGTAATAATTATAATAGGATAGAGTACATTTTATAAAAAATTAATTTTAGTCTTAATATCAAATCTCATAACTTTAAGCAAATATTAACTAGGGATAGTAGTATATGCCTTGACGATTTTTTAAAGGGAATATAGGCTCTTAATTTAGCATTAAAAGCTATAACTAATAATGCCTTACTTCAAATATGAAAATGAAATTGAAAGAAATAAAACATCTACATATATGGTAATGTATTCTTTGTATTTGTAGTTTCTTGGTCTTAGTCTACGTAATATGTCTGGGGCATTAGTAATCTTTAGAGACAAGATAAGAAATTATATGTCAATCTGAAATTAGATATAAAAATTTGGTTCTTCTCAGATATACAAATGAAAAAGAATATCTGCATTTATAATAGATGAAACAATTGTAACGAGTTTTATTATTCTTTTTTTGTTATCATTTCTTTTTTTTATAAAAACAATTTAGCAATATTTTTTTAAAAAGTAAATGACCTTTTGCTAACTAAAGAAGAAAAAAAATATGAAATATTATCTATATTGTCTAATATAATAAAAGAAGGATTATATGCAGATATAAAAAAAAGATGTATATACATTTACTTTTGTATCGTTAGAAATATACAATTTTCACTATTCTTTCTATCTTTGTTATTATCTTTTATAACTGGTAGTTATGGTAGTATAATTGTCACAAATGATGTTTGGGCTTCTCATGATGGTGATTTTGATACTGATGATATTGATCGTGATTATGATGAGGATGATAGACAGGGTATAGGTGGATTACATATCATCAGAGGTACAATATTTATAGTAGGTACTGATGAAGATGATTTTATAATTGGAGGATTTGATAGTGATACTGTAATAGCAAAAGAAGGAGATGATGAAGTTCAAACTCATTTTGGAATTGATCAATTATATGGTGGAGATGGAAAGGACACACTTCAAGGAGGTTTAGATAATGATCAATTGTTTGGACAAGCAGGATCTGATAATTTAGTAGGTGGTCTTGATGATGATCTCCTGGTAGGTGGAAGTGGAGATGACCATTTATTTGGTAGTTTTGGAGATGACCAATTAAAAGGTGGAAGTGGTGCAGATTACTTTAATTGTGGGCCAGATATAGATGAGGTTAAAGATTATGATCCATCTCAAGGTGATATAATGGAAGCTAATTGTGAAATAATCAATACTGGATAATAGTAGTATTATTTTCAAATTCTATTTTACTCTTTTACATATCTATTAAATAAAATATTTAATAAACATAAAGTACATTATAGATATAGTAAAAAAGTTAATTGCTTCAATATACATTAGCTATATTATCTTTAATTACAGTAATTGGAATAGGTGTAGCCTATGACTTTGACTTTTCTTTTGCATTTCATACTGCTGGTTCAGGTTATACTATAATACAAAATCAGATGTATGCTAATAATGGAACAGACACCAGCAGCTTATCTCCTCTATTTGTACAACCTGCAAATGGAACAATCAATTTTGCAAATACAACAGTGCCACAACCTATGAGTGGAGCAGCTACTGATGCAAATACAACAGTGCCACAACCTATGAGTGAAACACAAAATCAAACTACTTCTTCACCATCGGATATCATCTTCCACCTAAATTTAGCACGACAAGCACTAGAATTAGGAGATCCTAAGACCATACTCAAAGAATTGGACTTTATTGAACAGCAATTATATTTCGTAACACAAAATGCTACCTCTGATTTTTCTACTATGTCTAATTCTTCTAGTACAGAGTTAGAAGTAAATGCAACAAAAAATCAACCTGAAGATATAGAGGAAGATATACCAGTAGAGGAGCAACTTCCTCGATCATCA
>DATFBJ010000096.1:0-2330 GCA_035253885.1 Nitrososphaeraceae archaeon | reverse complement strand
GATAATCCAATTGATTTTCATGCCATGTCAATTAGTCCCGTCAACAGTAATATTTTGTATGGCTCACCAGGTGGTGGCTATGCTCTTTTTATGACTCAAGATGAAGGTAAAACATGGTCTAGTATAACATCCATTCCTTCCCAGATAATATCAATTGCTGCAGACCTATTGAATTCAAATGGCGTTTATATTGGAACAGGTTCTGGACTTTACTATAGTAATGACCAAGGCAATAGTTGGAAGAAAATTGAATCTCAACTTATTGGAAATTCTGTTGTTACAGGATTAGGATTTAATCAAAATAATGAATTATTTGCATATGTAATGCCAAATACAGAAGATGCGAATAATCAAAATGGATACATAATAAAGTCAGATAATTCGGTTAACAATTGGGCAAAAATAAATAGTCAAATTCCTAATGTCAAAGCAGTATGGAAGTTTGCCTTAGGACAGAATGGTGAAATCTATACTATTGTAAGTCAACAAACATCAGAAAATAATGATATTGCCTCTAGCGTCTACAAAAGCACAGATAATGGTAACTCATGGATACTTGAAGGAACAAACAGAGAAAAGATACTCTAAGAAAATCTATTTTTTTATTTGTTAATTTTATTATAATAGCAATCTTTATTATTTATATTTAGAATAGAATAAAAAAAGTGACAGAAAATATTGTATGTTCAGAATGCAAATGCTCTATTGATAATTGTAATAATAACGAATTTTTAAATAACAATCTAAAATGTAGAAATTGTATTAAGGAGATTTGCTGTTGTATTGATATTCATATAAACACATTGAGAAAAAAATCTTTATCTTTATCTTCAAATTTATCTCTAATAGTAAAGAGTAAATTATTTTTTAACATTACAAAAAATCTATTGCCTGCTGCCCTTGGAATAGAAATCCTTTGCATAATGGCTGCTGAACTAGGAGAGAATATTGGATTATATACATTTGGTTTCAATTTAATGGGAATTGTATTGGCATATGTTATAGGATATGCTCTTGCTGGTTTTACTACTTTTATGACTATATTAGGGCGATATGCTGGAACTGGATTAAAAATTGAAAGTTGTTGTTCAGTGTTAGAGCAGCAATCAAATAAAGGATTTATTTCTAATATGTTTCTAACATTTGGTTATTTCGCAAAAGGTATAAGGAAAATAGCATATCTAAAAAAAGAACCAAACTTAAAGTATATACTAAAAACAAGTATGGTTATTTTAATTACTGCAGAAAGCGCTTGTATCCTAACTGCTGAAACTATTGGAATAGTATTTTATAACTATTCCATATTTCTATCTGTTCTACTAGCATTATTGGTAGGAGCATTAACAATAGTAATCATAGAAGCCTTTAAAAAAATAAAAATGAAATCAAGGTATTGTAATAGTTGTGATTGTGATAATGATGACGATGATAACAAAAATAATAATTTGATTTCATTAAAATAATAAGATATTTTTCTATTTCTCTTATAGTTAAAATAATAAGCAGATGGTGGCTTAGGTAATGTATTCCTTTTAATTCGAGAAACAGTTAATGAAGGAAATGTGTATAGGGTAGGTGGAGTAGCAGCTAATACTGCATTTGACAGCAATGCAATATGCATTGACAATCCACCATTAAGGTAAGACCTTAACTTCCTCTTCTTTTTTATTTTTCAACTAAAAGAAATACTTTTGAAATAAAATTCTGATACTTTACAAATTTATTATTTATCTATCTTATTTAGTATAATATAAAGTTTAAAAAAAGTATATTGAACCTATGTATTAGTAAAGTTCAAATTCCTCTAAATCCACTTACCATAAATATATAATTTGTTTATCTTTTTGAAAAACAATATTAAAATAAGTTTCTAATAATAAAAGCTAAATACAAGGTAGTAGAACCCTACTACATGCAGGACTCTACTCCCGACTGTCTAGTTATATATATAAACGAACCCGATGTTAAAAGGCATTATACTATTTTGTTCAAATCAAGTTAATATGTCCAGAAATAGATTGTATACAACTAATTTTGCTCAGGATATAAAGTATAGTCTGATTGTAGAATAATACTATATAAGACTCATAATTTGCTCTGGAGAAAATACTCTTATTTTTAAATAATCCGAATATTGAATAAAATGTTATATACAAATCACATTGGTTAAATAAAATTATAACTACAGTTCATTCACTTTTATCTAATTCTAATCAACATCAACAGAAAAGAGAGAGAGAGAGAGAGACAAATTATTTTTGGTGATAATATATTATTCATTATTGATATATTGAATTGAATTAAATTATTTAATCTTACTTTGCCATAAA
>DATFBJ010000095.1:0-3714 GCA_035253885.1 Nitrososphaeraceae archaeon | reverse complement strand
ATCTAATATTCTTTGAACATTATTATTTTCTAAAATGGAAGAAGCTATCTCTGCCGCCTCCTGTTCATCAATCTCTTTTCTGTTATTTTTTCCAATATCTAATTCAACATTGCCTGTAGCTATTGCTCTTAATAATGAACGTTCATTCACATATTCAGTTTGTATGGAGATAGATTCAGGAACTGCTCCTCCATCAAGGGCTTTTTTTTTAACGTCATCTATGATATTAGAAATATCATTTGAATCAGGCTTATCAATGGTCTTTTCTATCTCCTCATATATCATTGCAGCTGCTACACCAATAGAGGAAACTACCTCTGCATTTTCAGCTATTTTATAATGAAATTTCTTTTTTGTAGCTATATATGGAACCAAAACAGATGCACCCCCTCCGCCACCAATAAGAATAGTTTTGTTTTCAATTAATTGATATTCCTTTATCATAGGTTCCATAATTTGCAGGATCTTTTTTATAGAAAAATCCATTATCATTTCTGCAGCTTTTTGATAACTTGTTCCCATCTTTTCACCCAATAAAGAAAGTGATCTTATTGCTGAGGACCTATTTCCAAATGCGTAATCTTCCTCCGTTATTATACCTAATGCATTTGCTGCGCAAGTATTAGTTATTGCAATTTTTTTGTTATCATCTGTTTGAATACAAATGTAATCATCAGGGTCATTCTCGGTTGGTTTGAATGTTATTAATCTGGCATTTTCTAATTCATTAGGTTTAACAAAACATGAATATTTTAGCCCTGCTATATGTGCAGATCTAGGGCCAACATCCACTATCTTATTTTTAGCAAGTCTTACGAGCGAACCTCCGGCTACTCCTGCCACTCTTACATCGACTGATCGTATACAGGTAGGATGATCCATTATCGTTACATATTTGATTTCAGGTTTACCATTTTTTATAATGGATATATTAGTAGAAGTTCCTCCTATCTCTATAAAAACTCCATGCAAAATATTAGAATGTAATAAAGCTCCTGCAACACTGGCAGCAGGACCTGATAAAATTGTTAAGATGGGTTTATTTTTAAAAGTATCAATATCTGTCACTCCTCCATCTCCTTTCATTATCATAATTGGGCAAAATATGTTCTCCTCCCTCACAACATTTTCAACATATTTTGCAGTGCTAATTGCTTTTGGCATTATTCCAGCATTAATAGCAGCAGTTATAGTTCTAATTTCTAATCCATAAATTCCTGTTAATTCATGACCAGCTGTGATCGGAATATCAGAATTAGTCATTACATATTGTTCATTGCTGGGATCATCTACACCATATGCTTCACTGACAACTAATACCTTTGCACCTTCCCCTTTAAGTCCTGAAATAGCAGATATTACTTCATCTTTTTCTAAATATTTTGATGTATCAAGGAATCGATGACACGTATGAAGATGTTTGTTTGGTGATAGTTCAATATCTTTTATGTTAGTTCTTTTTACTACATTAGATTTTTCTAAACCTACACCCATTCCAATAATTCCTACTTTTGCAGTATCACCTTCAAGCAATGCGTTGACGGCTTGAGTTGTACTATGTGAAATTAACTCAATTTCAGATCTTTGGATATCGTAATTTATCATTAATTCTCTCAATGCAGTGATTATTCCCTCTGCTACTCCTCTTTCTGAATCATGGGTCGTGGGAACTGTAGTCCTACCAAGAAAAGAACCTGACGCAATATCTATAGCTATAGCTTTTGTAAAAGTTCCACCAACATCAATGCCAAGTCTGATCTTTCTATTCATCAATTAATACACATTATATATCTCGAATCTGATCTTAATTTTTGGGTAAAATAATATATATTTATTCTTTTTAATGTTTTTTAAACAGACCAAAAAACTTCTTCTATTTTTTCTCTTCGTCCAATTTGTCTTAGAATTTCCTGAAATTCTTTCTTTTTATCAGAAACTAATATTCTCATTTTGCTATTTTTCATTTTGTTATTTAAATTATTATTTATTAAATATTTTTTTATCTCTTTAGCAATTATTTGTGAAGGATCCACAAATTGAATTTTTGGATAAAGATAATTTAATTGATCAAGTATAAATGGTAAATGAGTACTAGATAATATTATTACATCAATATCATCAATATTTCCAAGTGTATGTATTATTAACTGTTCAATCTTTTTTCTATCTCTTAAAAAAGTACCATCCTCTATTAAGGAAATTAAAGGAGATGCATTATATTTTGAAACAAAAATATCTTGAGGAATTTCAGTCCTTATTTGTATATCTAATTCTTTGCTATTTATTGTTGATTCTGTTGCCATTATTCCAATATGTTTTTTTTTAGTCATCTTTATTGCCTTTTTAATAGGAGGTTTAACACCAATTAATGGAATTTTTGTAAGTGATTTCATTTCTTCAATAACTTGTATAGAAGGTGTATTTGAAGCAATTATTATTAATTTGGGATAAAATCTTTCTAGATATTTTATGGTATTTTGGACAATTTTAAAAAGATCATTTTGTGACTTTTTTCCATAAGGAAAATTTGCTTTATCTGCAAAATAAATTAAATTCTCATTGGGAAGTTCTTTTTTTATTTCTTTAATTATTGATAATGATCCGATACCTGAATCAAATACGACTATAGGAGAATCATTCATATCTAGAGATTTATAGTTTAAATTAAATATAATTCTTAGAAATCAAATTAAATCATTTTCTTTTTTTTAGTATATTAATATAATTAGCTTTATATTTGAGAGGATTTAGATTAAATAAATAAATAAAAATAACATTTTCTGTGATATTTCTCTTTAAGTTTAATATCTAATTATTAATGATCTATTTTTATATATTTAGACTTCTTTGAATATGATTATAAATTTATTCTAAATATTGATATCATATCTCATTCCGATATCATGTTTATAAAATCCAAATTTTTCATAAAAGCTTGAGTTATATTTAGAACAATTTAAAATTGCTTTGTAACATTTTTCTTGAGCTGCTAACTCTAATGCTTTTTCTACAAGGATAGAACCAATTCCTAAATTTTCAAACCCTTTCCGTGTTACTACATCTTCTATGTGGCAAACCCTTCCACCAGTGTGAATAAATTTTTGTTCTATAATTGTTGTTATTGATCCAATTATTTCAGTATCATTGAGGGCTACAAAAACTTTAATATTTCCTGACTTTTTTATTTTCTCGAGTATATTCTTTGAGAATTCTTTATTATAAACCGATCCATCAATTTCAGCTAAATTTGACAAAGTCTCAAAGAAGCTATTATTAAGATCATCATCTTCCAATTCTTTAATTTGAATTTTAGATTTATTATTTTTAAACATGTATCTTATTGCCTAAGTTATAATCCTCATACAATAAAATTCTTTTATTTAATAAAAAAAATTTCTTACTTTATATAATCTCTAATAAAACAATCTAGCTAATTTTTTATTTATTAACAAGATTGATTATTGAAGTAACCTAATAAAATTATTATTGAATATAAAAAATATAATAATATAGACAATATGTGATTATAAGGATCATCATATTCTCTTATTTCTTTTTCTAACAGTCTTGATTCTTATTACTTTTTGTTTATCTTTCAATAGGCCATCTATCATTATTGCCCCATTCATTCCATGAACCTAAATACATCTTAACTTTTTTAAAACCCAATTGTTTTAATATCACAAAAGTATTTGCAGCTCTATATCCTCCTTG
>DATFBJ010000094.1:0-3050 GCA_035253885.1 Nitrososphaeraceae archaeon | reverse complement strand
ATAAGATAGTAATAGTATCTCTACAAAATAGATTCTTATTTTAGAGCCGCTATCAATATTACTTCCTCCTGAGATATTTCATCTTTCTATACTTTTTAAAATATTCAAAATCAATCTTATCATGTTGTAATTATAACAGACTATTTTTAAAATTAATTAATATTTTATATATAGATAAACAAAAAAAAGAAGAAGAAGACGACGATACTTATCTTACATAACAATTAAGCGATTAACAATTCCATATACTTGCTGATTTCCAAAATGATTTCCTGTATCTTTATCATCAGGGTCAATAGTTATTGTATTGCCTTTGGAAATGGTTATTGATAAATCTGCATCATTCCATATAGTTATGCCATTTATTTTAATATCAGCAGTTCCATTTATTGATAAACTATTACTATTATTATCTTCTGATGTAGGTTGGATTATAACACCTTTATCGTCTTCATTTGCACTAAAATTTGTTATTTGATGAATATGACCCATTGAACCATCCATAGGTGATGCCAAAAAATTTGTTTCAAAGTTTGTTACAGTTCCATTATGGACATTTAAAATCCAATCTCCAGTTAATATTACTTTGAATGCATTTGTTATATTAAATTCATGTTGAGGAACTGTTATAACTAAAGAGCTTATAGTCCCTATGAGAGAAAAAGTGCTGTTACTAGTACTATTTACAGTTTGAGTATGTAGCATTTTTTGATTTGTATATTTATCTTTTTCCATTTGAGCAAATACAATAAATAATGATTCATAACCACTATTACTGCTAATCATGACAACAACGGTAACTATAGATAATGATAGCAAAATGAATATTGTTATTGTAATCTTAGTTATAATATTGAATGATAGTAATACTGATTTAACCATTGTTATTATTCCTAGCTCTTTTATAAAATATCTAAAATAATTAGTTTGCTATCTATATTTAATGTGTATACATATATTATTTTATACAACTATAAGAAATATCAATCATGTTTCAAATATTTCTTTATTATTTCAATAGGAATGACAGATTTTTTATTATGTGAGCAAATTGGAACACAATTAATTTTAATATTATCCTCTTTATTACTATTAAACATTAGATTCTTATTTTTGCACTGCTATGAGTATTACTTCCAACAGTCCCATTATGTATTCGGGTTCATATACATATTTTATAAATACAATAAGCATAGATAAGAAAAGGAGGCTCAAGAAAGACAATGACAGTTAATAAGCTATCTACAACAATCAACAATATTAAAAGAGATGTCCTCATCCAAAGAATAAACAATTACTTGTACAATTCTCTGAGTTTATGAAAAGAATTAGTACTTCTGAAAGGTATCAAAATAATAACTTGAAAGCATTAATAGCTTATAGTGATTTAAGTATAATGGCTAACAATAATCTAATATCGTTTTTTGTTTATATTCCCTGTTTTTACTACTACCACTACTTTTTTCTATTGTTATCAAATTTGAAACTTTCAATCCTACTTTTCTTATAGGCAATATTTTTTTGGTGGTATTAGTTGGTTTTGGATTGGTAGCAGTAGTTGATGCTGTTGTTGCCGTAGATTTGCTATCTACTAAAGTAAACTTATTCAAAAGTTCTTCAATTACTGATTCGATACTTTTCTTTCCACTTTGATAATTATTATAAGATTTTTCTCTCGTTTCAATACTAAAATCAGTTTTCATTAATTTTATTCCAACAGTCCTAAATTGATATTTGTTGTTCTTTATCCTTTCATAAAGTTCATCAATCAACTCATACAAAGATTTTTTTATTATCTTCTTATCGTTTGTAACAAATTCTAAAGTTGTTTCATTGCTCAACGAGAGATGATTTTCTCGTGGAAGGACGGGCTCATTGTCTTTTCCATTTGCAACTTGCCACATCCATGTTCCTATCTTTTTTCCAAACCTTTCTATGAGTATTTGAACATCTGTATTTGCTAACTCTCCTATAGTTTTAATTTTCATTTCTTCTTTCAGAATCTTTTGGGTCTTTGTTCCAATACCTGAAATTCTTTCAACTTCTAGTGGATGAAGAAAAGTTCGCATTTCCTCAATTGATACAATTGTTAATCCATCTGGTTTTTGATAATCTGATGCAATTTTAGCAATAGATTTTGTTGGTGCTATACCTATAGATGTTAACAATCCATCACATTTTTCTTTTATAGTTTTTTTAATTTCTTGAGCATATTCCTCTATTGTCATATTATTAGTATTAGAAGAAGAAAAAGAAAAAATTTTATTTGTACAGTCCAAATATGCTTCATCAATACTTGCTTGCTCAAAAGTATCTGCATACTCTTCTAATATTTTCATAACTTGATTTGATATCTTTTCATAAAATTTTTTGTCTACTGCATTTAATATTAAGTCAGGACATAATTCTAATGCTTTGTATAATGGCATTGCTGATTTTATTCCAAGTTTTTTAGCCTCATAAGAACATGTTGTTACTGCACCTTTTGTAATTTTGTTTGTATTGTCTTGAGGTGTCATTATAACTGCATGTGGTTTTCCTTTTAATGATGGGTCTTTAATCTCTTCACAAGATGAGTAAAAAGAATTAATATCTACATGGAATATTGCTTTGCCTTTCCACTGTTTTTTATTATTAACTATATTAACACTATTGCTATTAATAAAATTAGGTTATTATAAATTAGTATTAAACTTTCATTTATATATATAAAATAAGCATACCCAATTATTGTACATTTCATAAGCTTGTCAATATCTAGGCTAGTCTTTCACAATCTTCTATATCTATATTCTTTTTAAACATGAATAAGAAATGTACCTCTAAAATTGGTATTTCATTTTCGTAATGTTATTGTCTTTATCCGAGATAACAAGTCAGCATATGTATAATAACATTTATTCTAAGATTATTATTAATAAATGAAAAAATATAATATTATCATGTATTTATCTATATACAATTATTATAAAATATAATGTATAACAACAATTACAATGGAAAACGATAAGGATATAAAAATTAAAAGAGAGGAAGATTTAGGATTAGAT
>DATFBJ010000093.1:0-2174 GCA_035253885.1 Nitrososphaeraceae archaeon | reverse complement strand
TAAAAATAGGAATAGCATGAAAGTAATAACAAATCTATTATTTTTCTTCTTCATATACTGAAAGTAAGATAATTGTATCAAATAGGTCGCACAAATATCCATATGGCATAAAAATGGATAAAACAGAAAAAAATGAGATCTTTCATATATTAAAAAAAGGTAAACAATATTTTAATCATTACCTTAATGAAATAATGAAAACTAACCTTGATTTACAAAGGCTTAGATCGGCTACTAGATAGCTAGAGATGAATTTTATATCCAGCTATAAACCATGCCAGAGTAATACAAAAATTACAGAATTGTTTAAGTATCTAGAACATTTCGAATGTTTAAAAAATTAAGATATTACAAATTGAATTAATTAATATCAGATTTAAAATAAATAATTAATTTTTTTATCATATTATATTTTTTATCAAATGTATTTATCTCTCTAAAATACTATGATTTTAATTGACCTTATCAATACAAATTTGATATTGTATTATAATATATTATAGACCTATAATGAAATTCAAATATTATGATGAGATTTAGAATAATAAGTCAAATAAGCAAAAAGAAGATTTTGTTATCACTTCAATTATTATACTAATCTAAAAATATTAATTGAACTAAATTCTGTATATTTTTTATAGAAGTGTAAATAAATAAGAAAAAATATATCTAGAATATATAATTTCGATAAATATTTGAATAATTAATATAAGATTAGATATAGTTAAATATGGCAACTCTTAACTTGACTACGTAATTAAATTATGAACATAAAATCAATTTCGGCTATCGTATTGATAGTAAGTATTGCATTAATTACAACAAATAGTTTTTCAAAAGAGGCATATGCGCAAGAAGCCCAAGCAGCAGGTATGAAATTTGTTGGTGCTGGATTAGCTTTCGGATTAGCGGCATTAGGTGCTGGTGTTGCAATCGGTGGTGTTGGTGCCGCTGGTTTAGCAGTTATTAGTGAAAGACCAGATTTGAGATCTCAAGCTTTGGTGTTTACAGCTCTCGGAGAAGCCGTAGCAATCTATGGTATAGTTATGGCTATTATTATATTAGGACAATCATAATTCATACCATTTTTTTAATGATTCTCCAAAGACTAAGACACTTTTTAAAGTATAGATATCATATAAATTATACTTCTTCTATTTCATTAATGTCTATAAGTCGAGAACAAAACTTGCATTTTAAAAGGATTTTTATTTTATCTATTACTATTATAGTGGGTATGATTTCTTTTTCTTCATTACTAATACAATTAATATTAGAACATTTGAAAATTCCTGAAATATAATCTGGAACTTGTATTTTGCGTTTTTCAGCAACTCTATAATTTTTAATTATATTAATAGTAGCATTTGGTGATATCAAAGCAATTTTGTTTGTGTCATCATTTTCTAAAAATTTATTTTCTACTTTAATTATATCTTTTTTATCCTTTTTTGTGCTAGGGACATTTAATGCTACAGTAACGATATTTCCATCTTTTCCATTTATATTCAAAGTTTTTAAAACATTAAATGCCTTGCCCGGCGCAATATGATCTATTACCGTTCCTTCTTTTATTCTTCTAACTAACAGCTGGTTAAGCTCAGCCATACATGTACAGTATTTCTTTATTATCTTTTAAAGATTCATGTAATTGTAGTTTGCTCTATCTTTTATTATAGATCAAACTTTTTATAGAATTTGAGTTAATTATATAATTGTGGTTTCTTGTTTAAAGCATATTCTTTTTTATTGTAGTGATTGTGAAATTTGTAAGAAAGAATATTGCATCATGAAAGGATTAAATGAAAATGGGAATTTGACTTTAGAACAACATTCCACCGATAAGGATATGAAAAAAATTCATTATAAGGAATTTACTGAAGAAAAAGCCAAACAGTTGTATGAAAAATTGTTTATTTTTTATTTAAAAAGTAACAAAGATGAACAAGAAGTTTCAAAAAAGGCCAAAAGAATAATAAAAAAACAGTGTCAATTAAGAAATATTGATCCTTGGGACTGGATCAAAATTTAGCTTTCTCTAATCTTTATTGTAGATAACCTGACTACTAATTATATATATAGATAATTAAAAAAATTTATTCTAACTAATAACAATTTTGTATCTTATTTATGTTATCAACTAAATAATTCATTAAATGAATAATGGAGATGAT
>DATFBJ010000092.1:0-2576 GCA_035253885.1 Nitrososphaeraceae archaeon | reverse complement strand
ATATGTTATTTATTTTCTAGTGGAATCATATGCAATTGGTGGTACATTCACGCTTCTCTTCTTGGAATTGGTGTATCAATGACAACTAATTTTATCTTAAATAAAATATTTACATTTAAAGATAAAAATTTTACTCCTTCTCATGTCTTATGGCAATATGCCTGTTATATATTATTTACAGCGATAGGTGCTGGAATACAGGTATCTACTCTTTATTTTTTTGTAGAAGCAGGCATTATATATCCAATCTCACTTCTTTTTGGAGTTAATATAGGAGCCATTTCTAATTTCATTTTAAATAAGAAATGGACATTTTACGAGAAAGTATGGTCATAATCAATCATTTTCTTTAATCAATTATAATGAAAGTGTATCATGAAAATCAATATCTTTATTCTATAAGCTATATAAACAATTGTTATTGTTTATTTGTTATTTATTATATATTATTTTGGATTCTTATTTTATCTTATGATAAATGTCAATAGTTAAGAATGAATTAATAAATTTTATTTTCATTATTTGATTTTGGTATTTATTATATATATCTATAATAATTACACATATTTATATACTGAATAGAATTAAATTTAATAAAAATAAGGCTCTGAATCATAATTTTTTATTGGGAATAAGGAGAATAAATTCTCAAATAATAAAATTATTTGAATGCAATTTGTAATTTTTAGTAATAGATTTTCCGTAGCTCTATTTTTTTTGACCCAAGGGGATCAAGATCAAAATTTAGGTTTGTTTCTGCAGATTTTATTGTATCTTTTTCAAATTTGGAAATTAAATCAGATTTGGAATAGATTTCTTTAAGCTCTATTACATTAGCTTTTGTACGATTTTCCCTAGTCATTGTTTTTATAAAATTTTCACCCGCCACAAGTAAGATATTCTCTTTTTTATTCTCATTAGCAATGAAATAATTTTTGTAAATATTTTTACCATTATCTAATATGTACTTAGGAATCCATAACCAGTAGTTTGTACCAAGAATTGTTAGTTTATTATTATCATTATTGTTTTTTTCATTAAAATTCTTAATCTCTTGTGATATTCCAGAAATTACGTTTAAATGAAAATCATCAGTTCCGTTATTAATCAAAGTTACACTGATAATGGAACTGGGAATAATTATTGATAACGCAAAAATTACAAAAAACAATGTACTATACTGTGCTTGTAAAAATCTCTTCGTAATATCAAAAATCATCAAAGATATAGACATAGATAGAAATGGAATTATGGGAATAATATGCCAATATGATACATAGCCTATTAAGTAACAGAAAATAATGAAAGGTATTACACCTAATAATATAAAGAAATCCTTTCTCCAGACTGCAAACCCTATACTTAAAATTGAAATAGATAAGAAAATAGGGTCAATTAAAAATACTTTTTGAAATGCATCAAATATTTCATTATTTTCATTTGATCTTTCAGATTGCCAAGTTAATCCATTAAGCCATTCATTAAATTCCCCTAAATATAATGCATTAGCGGGCCAAATAAGAGGTATTAAAATTACAGGCATAGACCAAAGTGCAAGATATTTTAACTTTTGTTTATTCCCTGAGACAATCAAAAAAGCTACTAATGGAATGAATAAAAATGCAGGAATTTTTGTAAAAATTGCAATTCCAAGAAATATACCAGAGAAAATAGAAATTATAATTTTTTTATGATGATATAAGTATTTGCCTAGGGAAGCTTTAGTAGATTCTGTATTAAGATATATTGCAAATAAGATTGAACTTAAGATAAATGGTAATTGAATTGGTTCTAACCATACTCGTCTTAGAATCCATGTCACAGGAACTACAGCAAAGATAGCTGCAGATAAAAGACCTACATTTCTATTATATTTTATTTGACCTATTTTATATATAAGAAATGTATCTAGTACTGCAAGTAAACCCATAATAACTCGGGGTACAAGATATAGCATTTCGATTGAATGTACATCTCCAACCTTGGGTGATAAAGAGTCAGGATATCCAATTATTTTTAAAACAGCACCTAAAAACAGTTGTCCAAAGTATGGATGATCATATTTATGGGATGGATTGCTTATTAGGTCATTTGAATCTTCTTGAAGACCTTCACCTTCCAAAATATGCATTGCTTTTCTTAAATAATGATCTTCATCCCTGTATATACTTGGAAATTCGTCTAAATTCCATAAATGAAAGAAACTGGAAACTAAAATAATAGATACAAAAATCAAAAATTGATAACTATTTTTAGATGAATTAAATGGATTTCTTAACTTCCAAGTCAAAACTCTAAGTGCCAAATCAAAAGTTTCAGTGTTCTTAATTAATTTAGATATTTAGTAACAATTTTATTTTTTATTTCACTTTTATATTTTTATTAAAATATATATACTAGAGATTAATTTATATAAAATGGATATATATTTATCATATATTACGAAGATTAAAAAAATAATGGCTTAAAATTGTTCCTAATGGTGCTTATATATTTTTTTTATATAATAAAAGAATGACACCTATAGAAAAAATGTATTTAAGTTGATTATTGCAAGAGGACATATACCTAAAAAA
>DATFBJ010000091.1:0-5478 GCA_035253885.1 Nitrososphaeraceae archaeon | reverse complement strand
GAGGAAGCCATTCTCGAGAAAAGACAGCCTTCCGCAAGGAGGAGGGTAGCTATAGAAGATAGCATTGATGGAATGGAGGTGTAATCATCAAGCTTCGGCGAGATGTTCAGCCTGCCATCACCAACAACCCAACGCACCTGAACTTGACTGATAGATAGTTATGTATGTTATTGTAACTTCTTTCGAACTAATCTTTAATCTTCTGGAAAGATTGATTTTGATTATTGGTGAGAGAGAAAGATAAAGATCGACTACTAGTATACGTAAAGGTCAACAATAAGAATAGAATACACTACTACTATTACTATGTGCTTTTTGACGATAATTCTATACACGATGAAGCATATACTTTTTTTTATTTATTCTTGCTTTTTATTATGTTTCTTCTTTTGACGATCTTTCAAAATTGCTTTTAAAAGATCTCTTATTTCTCTTAATGAATCTATCAGTTTTATTTCATCTTTAAAGTTTAAATTTAAAAGTAAGTTCCTCACTTGTTGGATCATAATTTTTTCATCTACTTTTATTTTTGTTTTTTTAACAGCGGTTATAGCAGTTATCTTTTTGTCGCCAAGAAAAGGTGGTTCATCCAGTAGATTATATTTATTTAAACGAACTAAAAGTATACAATATTCTATCCAACTATAGGCTTTCCAGATATTGTATTTATCGATATCTCCTGTATCCTCTTCATCAATAGAAGTCTCATTTAAAAAGCGAATACAGTTTTCAATTATTCCTTTTATTCGCAAATCGTTAAGATTCAATACTATTTCTTTTTACCTATTAAAAAGATGTTAAAATTGGATATATTGAGTTAAGGTTTAATTTGCTAATTTGCTTTTAACTATGCAATTTTTGGGTATTATATATATAAATTGTTTAGATTCGTTTATTATTATAAAATAAAAAAAGAAAAAAATATTATAATATATCATAATCAAACAATTTCAAAGTCCGATTAGAAGAAAAAAATTCTTTCTAATATATAATTTCCTAAACTAAAAAATCTAATTTACTAATATTGAAATATAGGATAAATAAAGAGTTAGAATTGTTAACAATGAATATTAATAATAAAAAATTATTGTGTGCTCTTTCGGCTATTGCATTAGTTGTTATAATTATTCAGCTAAATGATGCTTTTGGTTCAAATTCAAATCTTGAAGGAAATGACGATTCTATGGTAGAAGAAATCAAAAACAACAATCTTGACAATAAGGTGAAAAATCTTAAGCAAAATCAGACCAAGTCTATGAATATAAATACTAATAATCAATTTATTACTGGATCAGATATAACAGTATACGAAGGAGAACCAATTAGTTTAAAGCCATTAATTACTAATGCAATTGCACTCCCAGTACATTCTCTTATTTATTTCTGGAATCAAATTGAAGGTCCAAAAATTAATTTAGCAGAAGAAGATAAAAAAATAAGATTCTTAATTTTATAGCTCCCAATCTTCCTGCTGATACAAAATATGCCTTTGAAGTAAAAGTAGTCCAAAAAAATCCTAATGGGAATATCGATTTAGGAAAAGATACAATCAATGTTCTAGTTATAGATACCAACAAAATTGCAAAAGTATTAAGTATGAATATACTATCATCAATGGCATCTTCCTCACCATCCTTACCAACTCCATCATAATTCTCATCAACACAACCAAGCATTTCAAAACATTAAGAATAGTGATGTTACTTTCGATTCTTGATAATTCAATCCTAACTTTAGAGATTGAAATTTTAGAGATAAAATAAAAAAACAATCAAAATTTCTTTTTATTTTTTATAAAGAAGAAATTTTCTAAATAATCCCATTTATTTAATCAAATATTACTGATAGCATGATAACTCCTAGGAACTTGTAGGCTTGTAGTATTCATTTTTAGCATGATTAAATTGATAGAATTCAAAGTGTAAAATATTAATATCCTTATTTTTGAATTTAATTGCTTGGAATCTAAATCACCATTTTATATAGAGATCTCAGATCTCAATAACTTTGCTCGTTTAGTTTGTGCTTTAGAACGTTCTCCATTACCTTGTTTTTCTATGTATTTAAATAATGATCATATCTTTGCTGTTCAAACTGAATTTGTTAATGGTATTCCTGTAATATACTACACAAAATATCCAAATTCAAACATTTCTAATCAATTTATAGCCTATAGATGTCATGGTCTTACCGAGACTGTAAGTTTAGTGGATAACGCTTCAAATCCACTTTTTGTTTATTCACCGATTATAAATATTGAAAAGTTACCCTCAATCATGGAAAAGAGTTCAAGAAAAAGCAAAAAAGTTAATTATACAAAGATTATGTTAAGAGATCTAGATAGTCTTGCGAAAATTGCTGCATACAAAACACTATATGATGAACCCCCTTTACCAATCATTTTCTTTGAAAATAAAAAAAATAGAAGGTATATTCTAGGAACTACAATAACTTTTATGGAGGCTGAATCTTTGACCTATTTCTACTATATTAATATAGAAAGCGAGCCTGCTAATTTTTTAAAGTATTCTACTCAAAGATCTGAAAAACCTTCTTTTACAAATTCTATTGAGAATCATGGTTATGTTTATCTCAAGATAATAAAACTGGCTAAGGAACATCCACTAGTGACTGACAATGATGATTGATGATAATAATAGTTCTTTTTCTTCGTCCTCCTCTTCTCCATATCACTCAAGAATAATTACTTCTTCAAAAGAAAAAAAAAGTCCAATAGTATTAGCTTTGGATTTTTATTTGGAAAATTTCAATAATAACAATAAAGATTTATTTAAAAAATGCAAAGAGATTATATCAGCTACTGGATCTCAAATTTGTGCCATAAAAATAAATTTTCATCTTTTATTGTCTTTATCAAATATTCAAATTTTGGAACTCAATTATCTAGTTCATAAATTAAATCTGCAAGTCATTGCAGATATAAAACTAAATGATATAGGAAATACAAATATAATAACTGTAAATAGACTACAAAAATTAGGTTTTGATGCAGTAATTGTAAATCCATTTATTGGAATAACAGAAATGAAAGCTCTTGTAAGTTATGCACATTCTATAAATTTTGGAATCATCTCACTTGTTTATATGAGTCATCCTACTTCTTTTGAGGGTTATGGATTGAATGTTGTTATTCCTTCTTCTACTTCTTTTTACTCTACAATGGGAACAAGCAATAATAATATTGAAAAAATGAAGCTTACTTCCAACAACAACAACAGAAGAGATAATGACGATATCATTGCTATGTATCAATTACTTTATAATTATGCTTCCTCAAGTGGATCTGATGGCATTATCATAGGAGCTACAAAATTTGACATCATAAAAGAAATTTCTTCAAAATTAAATGATAATAAAATCGCTATTTATTCTCCTGGTTTAATTACTCAAGGTGGTTCCATTGATGATGCAATTAAAGCTGGAACAGATTATTTTATTCTAGGGAGACATATAATAAATTCTGTTTCTCCTTCTGAAACTTTAACCTCAATAATAGAGCAAATTAGAAAATATAAAAAATTTCAATATAATGATAAATAATAAAATATTTGTACTAAGAGGCAAAAAAATAAGTAATACCAACAAAGACATATAGGTATATTTAAATTTATTTTGTTTAATTAAATATAAACAAAATAAATTGATAGATAGAAAAGAAATAGTAAAATACCTAATACCCTAGAATGTTACTAATTCTTTATATAATTTTAGTCTTTCCTCTATATCTTTTATTGATATATTTAAAATTTTATTTATACCAAAATCTTCTACTGCAAAAGATCCCATAATATTTCCATAAATTGCTGCCTCTTTGATTGTCTTCTCATTTATCTTGCCACCTCTTTTAGATAAATGACCAAGAAATCCTCCTGCAAAACAATCGCCAGCACCTGTAGGATCAACTACATTTTCTACTAGTACTGCAGGTGATGCAAACATAATATCGTTATAAAAGAGAATGAAACCATGTTCTGCCTTTTTAAAAATCACAAGTTCAGGACCCAATTCTTTAATTTTTCTTGCACATTTAATAACATTATATTCATTTGTTAATAGTCTTGCTTCTGCAATATCAATTGTAATTCCATTTACTTTTCGGAACATATTTAATACTTCATCATATTTATTATTAATCCAGTATTCGATCGTGTCGCAGAGTACAAATTGAGGATTACTAAACAATCTATGCATTTTCATATTTTGAATAGGATCATTATTTGCCAAAAATACATATTTAGAATCAATAAATTCATCAGGAATTGTAGGTTCAAAATTTGCAATAACATTTAATTCAGTTTTATTGGCAGTTCTAACTGTTAAAGTGGAATCAAAAGATGAATCATAATGAAAACATTTTTCGTTATCTTTTACAATTATTCCTTTCGTATTTAAGTTCTGATCCAATATTTGTTTATAATGTTGTGGAAAATCATTACCAATTATTCCCACAATATTTGTAGGAGCAAATTTTGATGCGGATAAGGATGCAAATGTTGCTGCGCCTCCCATTATTCGTTCTTCTGTTCTTATTGATGTTCTTGTTGTATCTATTGCTATTGACCCAAAGATAGTAAGCATATATATCTTTTTTTAGTCATGGAAGGACTATAAAAATTAATTTTTAGATAGATACTTATCATCTCTTCAAGTAATAAATCAAAATATGATAAAGCATGCTGGGGGCCGTACTGATAGTCTTATTGTTGCAATCACTGGTGGGTCTGGCGTTATTTATGGTGTAAAATTAATCGAATCGTTGAATTCACGAAAGTTGGAAACACATTTGGTTATAAGTGAGTGGGGAGAAAAAACAATAAAGATTGAAACAAATATTGATATAGATTATGTGAAAAATCTTGCTTCCAGATATTATGATAATAAGAATATGGCAGCTCCCATATCAAGTGGTTCTTTTAAAACTAAGGGTATGGTAATTATCCCTTGTAGTATGAAAACACTTGCTAGTATAGCAAATGGGTTGGATGATAGTTTAATTTCAAGAGCCGCAAGTGTATGTATTAAAGAAAGCAGAAAACTAGTTGTAGTCCCGAGAGAAACTCCTCTTTCTAAAATTCATCTAGAAAATATGGTTAAACTATCTGGCTTAGGAGTAACTATTTTACCCGCAATGCCAGGATTTTATTTTCATCCAAAAACCATTGATGATCTTTTATCTCATATTGTAGGAAAAGTTTTGGATCAATTTGACATAGACAATAATATGTTCACAAGATGGGGTTCAAAAAATAAAAATTGATAAAATTAAAAATATCATAATTATTTTTAACAACAATATAATATTAATTATTTAGTAATTTTTATAAAACTTTGTTAGTTTGCTAGAGATCTTAAAAGATAGACCTATACATATAAAAAATGCTAATGAACTAAAAATTATTTGATATATAATGTCTGCGTCATAGTATCGTAAAACAAAAAGAATGATAATGCCAGGAA
>DATFBJ010000090.1:0-2365 GCA_035253885.1 Nitrososphaeraceae archaeon | reverse complement strand
GACAACAGATCGAACAAGAAATAGTTCAACTTTTAGAACAATTATTTGATGCAGAGCTCATTCAAGCTTAATACTTCTTAAATTATAGATGACCTATCAATTACTTTTTAGTAATTGAATGTTTTAATCTATAATGATCATTTCTACAATCTAAAGAACAAAAAATATGAATACATTTTTCATGTATACATGGAATAGGTTCATTACCATTAAATATCCTATTACAATAGACACAAATAGATTCCAATATGGGAAAGGTTTTATTTATCAATAAACTTGAACAATTTCGTTTTTCTTTAAACCAAATTACTTCTAAATCTAATTTTTCTGAAAGAGTTCGAACTATGTCGTATGCTTCAAAATATCCTTGAGCATAAAATTGCCTAATAATTATTTGAGGAGTCATATCTTTATTTTTATTATTATTATTGTTTTTGAAAGATACAAGCCATTTTTCCGAAGGAATAATTTCCTTTTCTACTTTTTTAGTAGATGTATTTTTTTTGCCTTTTCTAATTCTCATTGATGATAAATATTATATCAGTGTATTTTCGTAAAAAAAACATTTAAGTTCTTTTATTTTTATACGTTTTTGTTCCATCGTATCTCTATATCTAATTGTTACGGTATTATCGATTAGGCTATCATAATCAACTGTAATGGCAAATGGAACTCCAATTTCTTCTAACCTTCTATATCTTCTTCCAATAGATCCAGCTTCGTCATAATAGATGTCAAAGTCTTTTTTCAAGTTAGTGTAAATCTGTTTTGCAATTTCTTCTATTTCAGGCTTTTTTACTAATGGAAGAATTCCGACTAGAATAGGAGCAAGATAAGGTTTTAATTTTAGAAAGATTCTATTGTTATCTTTATCTTCAGAAAATGAATTTTCTAATATGGAATATATACTTCTGTCTATTCCTAATGATAGCTCAAATACGTGAGGTAAAACTTTTTCATTTGTAATAGGATCCATTATTTCCATTTTTTCTTTGCTAATTCTAGAATGCTGACGTAAATCATAATTAGATCTGTAATTACATGCAACCAATTCTAACCATCCTATACTTGTCTGTAATTCTAAATCAAAAGCTACTGTTGCATAAAATGCTTTTTCTTGATCTGATAACTTTCTGAACCGAGATTTAGTCATATCCAATCCTGTTTTTTCATAGAATTGATAAAGAATAGTTAAATAATATGCGATTAATTTGTTTGGAATGATTTTTCTTTCTACGGCTTCTTTTGCAGTAATATTATAAACGTTCAAACCATCGTCTATCATTAAATTTGTTTTTTTAATATCCTCAAATTTAGATATATTATCTAACTGATTTGGATTACAGAATACTTCAATTTCTGCTTGATAAAATTCTCTTAATCTTAATAGGCTTTGTCTAGGAGCTATTTCATTCCTAAAACTTTTTCCTACTTGAGCTATCGGAAATGGAAGTTTACCTCTCATAGTTTTATAGATTCTAAGAAAGTCTACGAATATTGTTTGGCAAGTTTCAGGTCTTAAATAAGCTTCATCATTATTAGGGCCAATTCCTACTTTAAACATCATATTAAAACGCTGAGCTTTATGAAAATATGAACAGCATTTGGGACATTTTAGATTGTGTTGATTAACTATAATATCAATTTCATCATTACTTAATCTTTCAGGAACAACAATTCCTAGTTTTTCTAAAATATATTTATCTGCTCTAAGAGTTGCTTTACATTTACTACAGATTATTATCGGATCTGAAAAATTTTCTAGATGGCCTGAAGCAATAAATACACTCTTACTCATTATTTGTGATCCATCAATTTCAATCATCTCATCTCTTCTAACCAATTCTCTTCGCCATAATTCAATAAATTTATTCTTAATATTATTGCCATTAGGTCCATATTCCCAAAAACCTGCAGGAGAGTCAGAATAAATATCTGAACTAGGGAAATAGAATCCTCTTTCCAATGAAAGCTTTAAAATTCTATCGTAATTAACCATAAATATTAAACATGAGAATAAGGCTCTATATTTTTCTTGATATTTTCATTCATTTGTATTATCTTCTAATAATTCAAATACTGTTGCCATATTTTCTTTATCTCCTCTGATTTTATCGACTGGTGTTTCCATTATTATCGGAATATTTTCAAAATATTTGTTGTTTAGAATTTCTTTAAATCCTTGTTTACCTATTGAACCTAATCCGATATGTTCATGTCTATCTTTATTTTCATTTATTTTACCTTTTGAATCATTTAGATGCAAAACTTTTAGATTGGTTATACTAATTGTATCATTAAAGTTCTTAATTGTTTCTGTTACTTTTTCTGATGTTCTTAAATCGTATCCGGAAGCAAATGCATG
>DATFBJ010000089.1:0-2157 GCA_035253885.1 Nitrososphaeraceae archaeon | reverse complement strand
TACAACAGCCATGTGGTGCAATTACATCAGAAGCATTACCAAATAAATCTGATCCTTTGTCATCTACTATCATACACTTTCCTCCACCCATATCTATCCAATAGATACAATTGTAACAGAAAAATCCTTTATGAAGATCAGAATCCTTAAATTCTTCACGTTCAAAGTAACCAGCTTTCAGTTTACTTAGTTTTTGAAATTTTGCGACACTTCCCATAGTTTCTGATGCTTTTTCTGTAACATTTCCTATTGTATCTGATGCTTTTTCAATAACATTTCCCATAGTATCTGATGCTTTTTCAATGAAACTTTTATCAGAGTTATCAGACATTTCTATTATTTTATCTCCTTTTCATTTGGGGTCCATAAAGAGCATACAGCATAAGGAAGAATACTACCAGACACATTGCCATTTAAATCTTGACCTTCATCAGTGACAATCATACAATGATTTGGTTTTATGAAATAGTCACAGTTATAACAGAAATATCCTTTATGAGTATCAGAATCCTTAAATGCATCAATTTCCATATATCCGGATGTTACTTTTGTTAATTTGTTATGTTCAGTAGCATTTTGAGGAATTTTTTGTGTAGATGAAAAATTTGAAGACATATATGATAATTGTAGTACTATATAATTTATATCAATTTATGGTTTATTTTGGTATCACGTAAGATTATTTAATGATTTTTCATTTATTATTATACAATGATTACGACTCTACATAATTGATAGAAGAGGTATTAACAAAAATAATTTTATAATTTTAGAGTATTGTTCTGATTATATAGAGGAGAATTAGATAATAGTAAATGTAAATTGAAGATAATGAAGATAAAACAGATTATGAGAATTATATATGTAATTATTCGAAGATTCTAAAAAATATAAAGTAATGAGATGTGACTATATAACAATAACTAATGAATTCTGATTATTTTTATATTAATTATTTTCCAAATGAATTAATTTAGTGAAATTTATTTTTTATTTTTCTTGTCTTTATTGCGTGACATATTGGACATAAAGCTTGACAATTACTGTAGGAATTATTAGAACGATCATTATTTTTATGGTCAAAGTCGCATACATTTAAAAACTTTTTACAAATAGCACATTTGTAATTTTGTTTTTTTAAAATTTGACTTTTGACTTCACTGCTAAATTGTTGACGAATTACAAACTTTTTTCTTGATTTTATTAGAAAGTATAATATTCCAATTCCAATTAAAAATAAACTAAATAAAAAATATCTACTAAATATAAAATTATTATTGTATTCATCAATATAACTCTCACCAAAAAGAAACATAGCAATCTGACCAGTAAATATTACTCCCATTGCAAATTTTAGATTTATACTTCGTTCATGTTTAAACCACCATATTACTAATATTATTCCAACAAACCATAAGAACGTCAAAGGAAAAATGAAATCATTATTTTTTAGAGATATAATAAAGATAAATGTAGCAATTATTGCAAGAAGAATTCCAAAAATTCCTATTATTCTTCTTTGATTACTCATTTTTTAAGATGGAAATAATAAATATAATAATTTTTAGTTTCATTACTATCAGGTAATAATATATAGGAATTTTAAATTTTAGTGTATTACATCTTTAATAATAATAAGATGATTTACTAATAAATTATTAATATATACTTGCACCGAAATCTTGTATAGTATAATTTTTATCAAACATAATTTATCTGATTTGTAGTAATGCAAGACATACAAGTTAATGAGGTTGAATGGTATTTACGCGATCATTTATTCCGACAATTTAATGAAGGCAGACAACAATTTAAAAAAGAATCACTAGCAACTGAAATGATTAGTTTGTATTTAAGATATAGAAATTTTAATTTGAAACATATGGATGACATGATAACTGCTGTGATTGAAAACTTGGTTTCTCGTCAAGTAATAAAAAGGACAGAGAATAATTCATTGGAACTGACAGACAGATTCTCTAGATTACAGTGTTCTAAATGTTTTTACATTTCATATCTGAATAGTAATGAACCTAGGAATTGCCTTAGATGTTCATCAGTTGAATTGTATGATTTTCCCAAGAAAAAGTAGTCAAGTTTCTATTTTAATAGTATAAATTTTAAATTAATATTGAAGGATAAATTATTATTGTCTAT
>DATFBJ010000088.1:0-8630 GCA_035253885.1 Nitrososphaeraceae archaeon | reverse complement strand
TGTCTTCGTTCGAGCTCAATCAAAGCAGATTCAGATATAAATGAAGCAAATGAAAGAGTAGGATTTTTGCTTTTTTCTACATTATAGATCTCTTCTAATTTTTTTAAAACTTTTCCACTAAAGGTTATTGTTCTTTGACCTGGTTGAGGCATTTAGTATAATTATATTAAAATTCCTTAATATATTTAACGTTTATATACTATTAATAACCGTTATTAACTGTGTCGGATTGGAATACACCAAAAAAGATCAATTGGAAAAAGGATGTAATGCCACTAATAAAAGAAAGATTACTATTGTTAAATAAATATGGAATAATTCCTACTCTAAAAACAATTTTTTATTCTCTAGTCTTTTTTAATGTTATTCCAAATTCACATAATTATTATAAATATCTTAGTAAATATACCAAGCATGCAAGGATGAGGGGGGAATTGCCTATCGATTGCTTTGCAGATCAGAATTTTCCTAGAATAACAAATTCATTAAATGAATTTGGCAATGCAAAAGAATACATTCAAAAAATAGTTAATTACTTGGAAGCAGTTTCATCAACCCATTCAATACAAGAAGAACATTTTAATAAAAATATTAAGTCTTATAATGATGACATAGAAGTATGGATTGAAAAAAATACACAAAGTTTTACCTTTCATAATTTATTAAAAAATTATGCTATCAATATTGTTTCCAATAAAGGAATTGATACCACTAGTTTTATTAATAAAAATATAAATCGTTTAAAACAATCTTTGAAAGATGATAAAAAGGTGTATATCAGATATTTTGGCAATTTTGATTTATTTAGTGATAATATTGATACTACAATTAAGAATTGTATACAAGTATTTAATTTAAATATTGATTTTAAAAAAATTGCAATTACAGAGGATCAGATGCGAAAATTTCATTTACCTGAAAATCCCAATCCAGAAATAATAAGAAAATTAGACAATAACTTACGTAAAGACTTTTTCATTAGTAAATATGGACGACTTTTTCAAATAGAATTGGAATCTCTTCAGGCATATGCCCCAGACCAATTTCAAAATATCATTCTCGAGTCAATAAATACTATTTTAAATAAAGAGAAAAAGTACAAAAATATTAAAAATGTCAATATGATTATTTAATTAAGACTATTACTTTATAGCTATAAATAATAAGTCATAAATAGAAATAAAGAATATTTGCTGCTGTATTATTATTATTCTAAAGACAAGATTCTTAATACTGCTCAATCATGGTTTTAATCTATTGGTAAAAAGTGATATAAAATCAAGGGATTGATAATGACATATCAAATAACTTTATATTAAATTATATTTTATGTAATTTTATTATATGTTCTTTTTTTAATAATAAAAAGTATCTTGCGATATAAAAGAGATAGAAAAGATATGAATTTAAAAAAGGATCCTAGTGAAATAGAACATAATGTGAAAGATATACTTTGAAATTAAAAAGAATTTTTTGGTGTTAGGTTTTAAATTTTAATTAGTCTAAATAGTACTAGGTTCATAAATTTAATTTAATTTAATTTATTTTATTTGGATGTGCATCTCTGCTATCTAATATATGGATTATATCATTTTCATCGATATCTATATCATGTATGAGTAAGAATTCTCCTGGTCCAGAACCTTGTTTTCCGATGCTCTTTAAATATTTACCATCAGGTGTAAATACTTGAACCCTATTGTTTTGCGTATCTACGACATATACATTTCCTTTCGAGTCAAAATCAATTCCATGAGGTTCATCAAATTGTCCTTCTTCTTTACCAACAGACCCCCAATTAGTAATAAATTTACCATCTTTTGTAAATTTTGTAACTGCACCATTATCTTCATCATTTACATAAATATTATCTTTAGAATCTATAGCAATAGCATGTAAGTGTCTAAATTCGCCATCACCTTCTCCATATGTTCCCCATTGTTTAATAAACTCACCTTCAGGATTAAATTTCTGTATACGATAGGAATATTTTTCACTAGTATAGATATTATTATCAGAATCAAAAGCTACACCCCAAAGTCTATTAAATTGTCCTTCGCCATCCCCTTTTTCTCCAATACTCATCAACAATTTCCCATTAGGATCAAATTTCATAAGTTTTCCAGGTCCCCAGTTAACAACCCATACATTTCCATCCTTGTCAATATTTACATCTTCCATTTTATTTGAGAAAAGATTCTCATCCGCTGGGGCTCCCCAAGCTAATAAAAAATTACCTTCAGAATCAAACTTTTGGACATCCTTTCTCTGTTCATCTGTAACATAAATATTTCCATTTGAATCAACTGCTATATTATGAGGATGAAGAAACTCACCATCACCAGTCCCTTTGGACCCAAATCCTCCAAGATAATTACCATTTAAATCATATTTTTGAATATAATATTTTTGAACATCACTTTCAGTTAAGTCATAATTTGGTTCATCGTTGTTTTGAAAATCCTCGTCAGAATCAGATTTCGTATCACCCTTCTTCTTTTTCTTTGAGAATTTGTTTTCTGAAGAATCTTCATCATCTTCATCATCTTCATCATCTTCATCTTTGTTTGCACTTGTTGTACTTGCAGAAGATTCTGAATTACCTTCATCAATATCAAAATAATCATCTTCTTGTAATTCGAATACCTGAGCAGATAAAAGTTTATAATTAACTGATAGAGAACTAAAAATTAAACTAAAAGTAATTAAAAATATAAATATAAAATCTGCTCGTTTTAATATCATCTTTTAATAACTATCTTATACATAATATTAAGATTATATTAAGATTATAAAAAAATCATCTAGATATATTTATAGTTAAATTTATTCATCTTTATTAATGAATTACAATTTATAATTAAGTAATAGGACAGATATTAAAAATTGTGTCTATGTATTTTTATAATAATGAGAAAATTTTATAATTATTAAGTTCATCAATAAAAACCTATATTTAATTATTTATTTAATATAAATATTTGATAAAATATTATACTTTTATTATTTTTTAAGAGGCAATAAATTAATATTATTAAACAATTAGAATTAGATTTTCAAAGATTCATGCTATTAGTATAAAATTTGATATTGATCCTATAATACATATATTGATCTCAACGAGGATAGAGGATAGAATTTAATGATAAATACGAAACTTTATTTGATACTAATCATTTATTTCACAATATCAATTTAGTATTAACAATTTAATTAATTATATTGTTCCTACCTAGTCATGACATTAATTTATTTGTTTATTTTATTATATTTATTTTAAACAATAACTAACAGGAAACAAATTTATTAACTGATTCGTTTAATTATATGATAACCAAATTCTGTTTTTACTGGTTCAGAAATTTGACCCTTTTCTAATTTAAATGCAACATCTTCAAATGGTTTAACCATCATTCCTTTTCTAAAAAAACCTAAATCACCTCCTCGTTTTCCACTTGCTTTATCTATTGATAATTCCTTTGCTAAATTTGAAAAACTTTCACCGTTTTTTAATCGGTCAAGAACCATTAATGCTTCACTTTGTTTTTTTAAGAGAATATGCAAACATTTGATTTTATTTGATGACATACTTATCAACAGATTTCAATAGTATTTAAAGAAATAATATTTTACAATTATTAATACAAGTACATTCTCTTATAAACCATGACTAAAATTAAATTAAGTATAATATAATACATTTTAATGGAATCATTCTCTGAAAAAGAATTGAAATTTATTCTAGATAATGAGGTATGTAGAATAGCAACTACTAAAGATAATATTCCTCATGTGGTTCCAGTCTGTTATATTTATAAAAATAATAATATTTTTTTTGCTACTGATTATAAAACTAAAAAATATCAAAATTTGATAAAGAATAAAAGAATTTCACTAATAATTGATCTCTATGATAAAAAAAAAGGGAATAAAGGAATTCATATTGATGGAATAGCAAGCATAATAGAAAGAGGTGAAGAGTTTAAAGATCTATTTAGAATATTTCATAATAAATTTGAATGGGTCAAACAAGATCCATGGAATGAAGGAGAAGCACCATTTATTAAAGTTCAAACAATTAAAAAAGTTTCTTGGGGATTATAGAACAAATTTAATATTAATTACTAACAAAATTTTCAAAATATATAATTGAATATATTGAAATTAAAAATATTATATTATATTATATTAGTTACAAAACAAATTCTCATAAAGTTACTTACAATAGAGAACATAATTCTATATCAAATAACTAGTTCTTTTTATTCCTAAAATGGTTAAAAAGTTTAAAATACTGCTAAGTTAAGATTGATTACTAATGAACAAACAAAATTAAGACCTATATAATGATGATGATGAAGTAATGGAAAAGGTCTTCTTACACCAAAATAAATCGCAAAATACAAAATAAAATTTTTTTAATTATCTCTTATTTATATAATTTTTCGGCGTCGAAAAATTACTAAAACTTATAATGAAAATTCTTTTACTAATGAAATTAAAAAAAAAAAAAAAATCTTAAATAATTTTATCACATAAAAGAAATTGAGGAACATATTCGCAACCTCAATGTGAATAAATCTCCAGCCGAGTCATCACGATGGGATAGGCCGAATAAACGACCTATCCCATTTCAAATTTAATTAATAAGCATAAATATTATTTTCTTTATCTAGAATATCTGGTTTTTGTTGAGCAATTATATTTGATAAACCTCTCATATAATTTTTGGCAAAGGTGGTAACAGGCTGAGAAGAATACCATATACAACCAAGTACTTGACAATCATGACATGTTTTAGCAATATCCCATTTGGGAGATTCCCATATTTCATCTATATTCTGTTCTAATAGGTTGTATACATTTTCTGGGGAATTATATTTCCAGCAAGGAACAAGTACCGTTCCATTCCCATTTATAAATATACTTTTCCAGACACCACATTCATTATATAGTCCTCTTCCATGGTCAATAATTTGTTGAAAGTATTCTAATGGTATCATTATTTTGGGATGAGTATGTTTTTTGCCATAATCAATTATACTTTCGGATACAGCAATCATGGTGTTTCTATCTGGCAATAAAGAATAGTTAACATCAGATCTATCTTCTACAAATGTAAAAGATACTGCATTAGATCCTAGCTCTTTTGCCTTATCAAAGTAGCTTTGGTTAATAAATTCTTCAGTATTATATTTTGTTATTACGGAATTAAAATAATGAGGAATATTGTTTTCATTTAAGAGTAAAAGATTTCTCATTACTTTATCATAAATATCTTTTGAAACTCCTCGTATTTTACAATAGGATTTTTCATAAACAGAATCTATACTACAGGTAATGAATTGAATATATTTTTTTAATTCTTTTAGATCGATGGTATCTAATAATGAACAATTTGTAATCAAGGTGATAGGCATATTTAAAGCATGTAAATAGGTAACTAATTCCATGAAATCTGGTCTACTAGTTGGTTCTCCTCCTTCTATAATAGACCAGATACAGTATTTTGATACTTTGTCAAAAATACTTTTCCATTGTGAAGTTGAAAGGTCATTTTTCTTTGCAAATTTAAATTGATTAATTTTATCAGATTCACCAAAGGGGCACATAGGACAATAAAAATTACAATAATGAGTTAAGCTAAATACAGCAATTAGCGGTCGTTTTTTACCTATAAAACGATTAGCTGACCATTTACCTAAAAGTTTAATTGTTCTAATGGTATCTATTACCATACATGTAGATAAGATAAAAGCTATAAATTTTTTTTTAATTTGTAAAAAAGAAGATTTCTCAAATTCAAACTATAAATATTGAATGTAGTAAAATTTTAATAAGAATGAATTCTACTAAAAAATTCTTTCAAATATATCTTATTATTAGCTTGGGAATTTTAACAGCAATAACATTTTTTTCTTTAGAAGCGTTAATAACAACCGGTTACAGTAATTTTAAAGAGGCGTATGGACAAATGGGACATGGACATAATCTTCCTCCATCGATTATAGGAGATAGAGAAATATCTCTAAATTTTAATAATCCTCAAACAAATTCTGCAACAGAAAAAAATGTAATTAGTTTTGCATTAGTTGATAACAAAACAGGAAATAATATTCCTCATGTCACATATATTGTAAGTATTTACAATCAAGAAAATAAAAATAAATTTACTGCTAACCTCCATGGACATGATGGAGAAATTAAATTAGAATTTCTTAATACAGAGCTTGAAGGATATAATATAAATGCAAATTATGATACGCTTTCAGCAAGTTATGTATCTGATTTTGGGAGTCCTATAAAAATAGATGGATCTGTATTTAGTGATCCTGGAAAATACAAAGTAGTAACGGAGATAACGGGAATAGATTATGATAATACTTTTTTACCAGAACCTTTAAAATATAATTACAATATCAATGTAAAGTAAAAAACCTAATACCATGATTTAAATTAATATATTAAAATTCTAGATAACAAAAATCTCCATTGTGGTAAATTAGAATTTTATTAAATATTTGTTGAAAATTATTTAGAAAAATGAAATTCAAAGATCAAATAATAGCAATAACAGGAGCTTCTTCTGGAATAGGAATGCAAGCCGCAATTGATTTTTCAAATAATGGAGCAAAGACTATAATTTTAATTTCAAGAAATATTACAAAATTAAATAAAGTAAAGGAAAAAATAAATCCAGACTGCAATGTCGAAATATATCCATGTGATGTTTCAAATAAAAAAATGGTCACTGATATGAGTAATAATATTTTAGAAAAAATAGGAATTGTCAATATTTTAGTTAATAATGCAGGGATTGGAATATACGGTAGAGTTATTGATCAGACAATAGAGGATATTGAGAAGGTTACATCAACAAATTACTTGGGAATGATATACTGCACTAAAATGTTTCTACCTTCTATGATTAAAAAAAATCAAGGACATATAGTAAATGTTGCTTCTTTAGCAGCTAGTTTTGGAATACCGTATATGGCTGCATATTGTGGATCAAAATTTGCAATGTTAGGGTTTTCTGAATCTTTACATCACGAATTAAAAAATACAAATGTAGGTATTACAGTTGTAAGTCCAATTGCAGTTAGAACTAACTTCTTTGAGAATGAGTCATTCAAGGGCAAAATGCCACATAAATTAGGATATATACTAGAAGCTAAGACTGTTTCAAACGCTATTCTTAAAGCTGCTTACTCAAAGAGACTGGAAATAGTTGTTCCATTTTTTGTTAGATCTGCAGTATGGCTAAAACAGACTTTTCCATATTTAATTAATCCAATAGTAAGTTCAGCATTCAAAGAAGAAGTAAAATACTGATATCGGAATAGATATTATCAAAACAAAATATTATTAATGTAATTCTATAAATATTTGAATATTAGTTTCTAAACATTCAAGAGATTTTAGATTTTATAATAAACGAATTTTAACTAAAAAAATGTTACAATTATTTTATTTTTCCTTCTCTTTTTAATTCTGATAATATTTTCATAAGGGTATCATAGTCAATATTGATTTCATTTAAAATAATATAATGATCAGTTTTTTTATTTTTCTTTATAAATTTTTCAACAAGAATTTTTTGTTTTTGATAATTTCGATCGATCACATTTATAATAAATAAGTCCCTGCTTTATGTATTAATCATTATAAATTAAATTTATTACTCTATGTGTATTGTAAATTAAAAATTGATGATTAAACAATTGTCTACTCAAATTGCATTGTATATATAAAATGGATTGTATTTCCCATATTTTTGAACATATATGAACTTTTATCCAAAGTCGTTTGACAATGTTAATTGTTTCTCTATATTAGAGGATAATAGGTTTTTTCATAGCTTTTATTATCAATATAAGGATAATTAAATGAATGATTTATTTCTTAAATGTCTCTATCCCTTTCTTCTTTTAGAATTCACTTATTGTTTGTCTAGATGAAATTGATTTATTAGCAATGTTCAGTAAATATACTCTCAATAAACGTAACTCAGATATTAAAGGGTGCTGTTAACTTAAAACTAATTCATCTCCAATTTTTAATAGAATGGTATTTCTTATTTTTGCATTATACAGATAGATGAATAATTTTATCCAATTGTATACATGTTCTAGATCACAATTGTTATTCTTAGTAGTACAAGGATAGTAATCATCAAAGGTTTCAGTTCTATCTTTAAAATACTGCATTACTCTTTCAATAAGGCTTTTCTCTAAAGGAGAATGCAACCTATGTTTTAGATGGAGAAAATTGCAAGCTTGAGGATACCATGTACCGCCATCTGTGTAAACTGTATGTCTACCATAACTGGAGACAAGTGATCTGATAAAATTCTCTGCTACAAACATATTTCTCTCCTCTGAAATATTAATACCAAGCACAGATCTGTGAACAGGTTCAATACAGATCCATAACCAAAAGTGTTGATTTCCAATTTGAATAATTGTCTCATCTATTATGAATGCAGATACCCTTTTCCTCCTGTAAATCTGCAATGAACCAAATCTCTGAATCCAGTTCCATACAGCAATATGACTTCTTTTTTGATCCTTAAACAGTTCCAATGCTTTTGATGTATTACGTAAACTTATACCAAGAAAGTACAAATA
>DATFBJ010000087.1:0-7202 GCA_035253885.1 Nitrososphaeraceae archaeon | reverse complement strand
AGGTCCAGAGCTATTATCTAAATGGGTAGGTGAATCAGAAAAAGGAGTTAGAGAAATATTTAGACGTGCAAGACAAGCCTCTCCATGTGTTATTTTCTTTGATGAGATTGATTCTATAGCTCCAGTAAGGGGATTAGAAGGTGATAGCATGGTTGCGGAAAGAGTCGTCTCTCAATTACTTACAGAGATGGATGGAATTCAATCTCTTTCTGGTGTAGTAGTTTTGGCTGCTACAAATAGATCTGATATAGTTGATCCTGCACTATTACGACCTGGTAGATTTGACAAAATCTTATATATCCCACTTCCAGACAAGAAAACTCGTTATAGTATTTTAGAAATGAGATCCAAAAATAAACCTCTTTCAAAGGATGTGGATCTTGAAAAGATTGCTGAACTTTCTGAGGGCTTTACTGGTGCGGAAACTTCTTCTATTGTAAATGTATCTGTTTCTTTTGTTTTGCAAAAGTATTTATCAAAGTATTCCTCTCCTGAAGATGCAGCAAAACATGCTTCAGAAGCTTCTATATCAATGGAAAATTATATCGATGCAGTAAAGAAGATAAAGAAACAAAGAGAAACACAACCAGGTCAAAAAGTAACAGTTCCTTATTATAGGTAGATAAAGCAATTACTTCGATTGTCTAAATTAAAGACATGAATTAATTTTTTGTTATTATTTAATAAATTTCTTTTATTTTATTCTAGTAAAAATACTTTGAAAATTAAACATAAATAATTAATAATAAGTATTTAGGGATAATGTTTTTAAGTTGTATGTTTAACATTTAAATACTAAAAAGAATGGTTGAAAATTTTCAAATCCAGTTAATTGAAGAAGAAAAAAACCTAAAAACTACAAATACATATATCTTAAATAGATTTGTTAAACCATCTCAGATTCTTGATCTGATATCGCAATATGGAACTCCATTGTACCTCGTAGATGAAAATACTTTACACTTGAAAGCCAACGAACTATTAAATGCATATGAAAAATACAAAGGATCTAAGAGAATTGCATATTCTGTAAAAGCTAATTTTACTCCTTCAATATTACGATCTTTTATGAAAGATGGAGTTACATTTGATCTTACTTCATTGGGTGAATTATATTTTTTAAAAAAATGTAATATTGAACCAGAAAAGGCTATTTATACCAGTATAACAGAAGAGGAAGAAGAATATGTTCAAGTTTTACGGAATGGTATAACTAAAGTAGTAGTCAGCTCTTTTAATGGAATGACTAATCTTGTAAAGGCTGCAATAAAAACCAATGTTAAACCACAAACTCTGATAAGAATAAATCCAGAAGTTAGTGTAAAAGCTGAAATTCGAGCTTCATATAAAAATGGAAAGTTTGGAGTACCATTTAATGGAGGAACAATTGATAGTGCCTTCAAAATTGTTAAATATATTTTAAATAATGAGTTTCTTAATTTTGATGGTTTTCATTTTCATTTAGGGTCACAAATAACTAACTTTTTATGTTATTCTAATACATTCTCAAAATTACATGGATTTATTTCTAAAATAAAAAAAGATATTCCATCTTTTAATATTAATACTATTGATATTGGAGGCGGAACGCCTGTATTCTATAATCAGCCTGTCCCTACTCCTAAACAGATGGCTGAGAATTATATCAATAAACTTAATCAATTAGCAGATGATCATGGTAGATTTGAATTAATAATTGAAAGTGGACGATTTTTAGTTGCAGAATCATCTATTCTCTTGTCAAGAATAGTCAATATAAAGGAATATAATGGACATAAAATTGTTATTGTTGATGCTGGATATCATGTTTTATTAGATTCAGCATTGATGAAACAAGAATATCCTCAAGAAATTATCGATAAAAATAATTCAGATATTTATAATATAAAGTCAACTTTATCTTCTAAGAATATTCATCTCGCTGGACGATTATGTGATACTTATGATGTATTTCCTCAATCAAGAATATCTAAACTTGATAATGTAAATATAGGTAATTATATATCATTTTTTAATGTAGGTGCATATTCTATTGTTTTTAATATGCCATTTCATTGCCAGACCAAACCCCCTATAGTTATGAAAACTAGTTCTGGAGATCTTAAATTGATTAGGAAAGGAACTACATTTGAAAATCTTTTTGAAGAAGAAGGTGGATATATTTTATAAAATTATATACCATAATTTATATTTGATCCTATATTCTTTTTCTACGTGATCCAAAATAATAATAATAGTAACCTAAATAAAGAAATTAATACATCTTCTTCCTCCTTCTCCTCATCTGAGTACATTAGAGTTCATTTGATCATTTCAGGAAAAGTTCAGGGAGTATATTTTAGGAAATATACTCAAGATGTTTCGTTACAAAATTATGTTTATGGATGGGTTAAAAATTTACTTGATGGTGATGTTGAATGTGTATTAGAAGGATTAAAATCTAATGTTGATAAAGTTATAAGATGGTGTCATCAAGGTCCTCCTAATAGTCGTGTTGATAATGTTGAATTAAAATATGAGACTTTTACAGGAAATTTTACTGATTTTAAAATTATAAAATAATAAAAAAAATTATTATAATCATTTTATATTTTCGTATGCATCGATAACTTCTTGTTTTAAATTTTCAAAATCTTGTTTGTTTGAAATTTTATGAATTACAGGCATTTCTTTTCTATTTTTTCTAGTTGATACTATCAATTCTTCTATAGTTGGTTGTACATCTAGGAAATTACGAAATGCTAATGTTTTAGAATAGACTATTCTATGTGGTCTAATATCTTCAACAATATTATTTCCTATTGATCTTACAAAATTTCTTAATTCTATTAGGATTTGCCTTTGATTCTGATTTAAATTTATAAGATGAGTTTCAAATGAGATTCTAGGCTTTTCATTATAGACATCAAATTTTATCATAATGTACTTAACACTTTCTTTTATTTGAAGGATCTATTATTTCAATTAATATAATTCACATTATTATAGTATTTATAAAACATTAAAAATTTTTAATTTTTTTAAATAATATTAAAATTTAAGTATAATCTATAATAAATACAAACTTTAATCAAATTTTAAATATTACTAATTTTATATAGAGGAAAAATGAGTGATAACAGCAATTTACCTTGTGAAAATTATATCATATAATGATAATAGTAAGAGAAAAATTATGTCAGGTTTGAAAAGAGTTGAAGTTTTTCTAAAGCCTACTAAAGTAGATTCAGTAATTCAATCAATAAAAAAAATGGATTTTGAAACAACTCTTTATGATTCAAAAGGTTTTGGTAAAGAGAAACAAAAAGTAAGGGCAGGTAGAGGAGCACAAGTAGTAAAATTAGGGTGTTCTACTAGATCAACTATAGTGACAATAGTAGATTCTTCTAAATTATCTGAATTATTAGATACAATAAAAAAAGCAAATAAAGGATATGATAATATAGGTGTAATTGCAATTTCGCCCATGGATGCTTTATTACATATGTAGTATCTATTAATGAACTAATATTTCAATAACTATAGAAAACGATATTCAAGTTATTATAAATCCTTCATTTGAAAAAATATAATATAAGAAATTTGTTAAAATATGTATATGATACATACTTAGATATATAATATGACAAAATTCTTAGTTGGGAAAGTATCAGATCTTTCAGAAGGTAATATGACACATATAACTGCAGGAGGAAAAGAAATCCTAGTAGCTAATGTTAAAGGAAATTACTATGCTATTGGTAATATTTGCACTCATGCAGGCGCAGAATTGCATGAAGGAGAATTAAATGGCAAAGAATTAAAATGTCCTTGGCATGGGGCTAAATGGGATATTACAACCGGTAATTTGATATGGTTTCCACAAGATCTCAAATCTACAGGATCTTATCCAGTAATAATAGAAAATGAAATGCTGTATGTTGAGGTTCACTAAATCTTCTTTTTGTAGATTACTCATATACAATAGACAAATTCTTGTTTTACTATTAATTTATATGGAATTTTTTAATAATTTCTTATATGGAAATATTAGAAGATCATGATCTTGCTAAATATCTATTTAACAAATATTCTACAAATCAAAGAAAATGGAATTTTATTATTTCGACTTCTCAAGTAAAGGACTCTTTTTTTGATGCCATTGTTTCTAATCCTGATGAAATTTGGCAATTAAAAATTGATTCTATTTACAAACCTAATCCCTTAGTAATGGGTACAAAGATTACAGCAGATTCTTCTATAATAGAAAAAACACTCAATACAATACAATTTGGATATAGAAAATTGGATGCAAAGGTACTTAAGAATTTTCTAATAAACATTTCTAAAGATGAAGATACTAATTCTATTAATAACATGGATGTTAATGTTCGCCTTAATTCCCTTCTTTCATCGCTTGATCCAGTGAAACCTATTAAAGGACAGAATTATCTTTACGGCCCTTTTATGTTTACAGAAAAAAGAATGACAAAATTTGATAATAAACAAGATGAAATATCTGACAAACTATCATATCGAATGCATGAAAATATCCGAAGAAAATATTCATTATATCGATAAAATAATTTCTCCTATTTCTGACTGATCAGTTATTTATGTCTTCGTTTCATCAATAAATAAACTACCGTAAGTAGGATACCAGAAAGTAATACTATACTTATATATTCACGCTCAAAACTATATGAACAAGTTGTTTCTTGAAAAATACAACTTAAACTAAAGAACAATAAATTCCATATTGAGTGGCCAAGTATTGCGAACCATCCTTTTCCACTTATCCATGTTCTTAAACTAAAAAAAAGTGAGGGAATTACAAACAACCAATTTGCATATGATAATTGATTAACTTCTATACTATATGTATTTAAAATGTGTAACATTGCCCATGCTATTCCACCAATTAGTACAAATAAATTATTACCAAAAGCATAAAATGGAATTCCAAAAAATAATGATTCTTCTATTGGTCCAGCTAAAATAACTGGAAACATAGAGAGTGGAATATTTGGTTCTTCATATTCTACTATTGAATTATCTATTATTATTGTTCCTATGGAAGAAGAAATTATTCCTATACTATGATAAAATAAAAACATTATAATCAAATACATTAATGAATTATTATAATATTGAGAAATCCACTTTTTTGGATTAATATCTTTATAAAAAAGTTTGATCAATGAATCAGCCATTACGTCTACAAAATTTCAGCTTACTCCAATATAAAAATACATCAAATCTTGTTCTTCTTAAAAGATATTATATTGAAAGAAATATATCTAGATATGAAATATTTTATTAGTATTAGTTTTAATACATCTGAGTTTTTTCAAGTAAAAGGAAATGAAATAAAAGTATCTATCAAATCAAAACCAGATCTAGGAAAGGCTAATCGTGAATTAATTAAATTATTATCTAAGAATTTTCAAGTTTCTTCTAATAAAATAAAAATAATCCAAGGTATAAAATCAAGAAAAAAAGTAGTTTATATTCAGGAGTAATCTTAGAAATTTAGTATATAAACTAATAAATAAATTTTCGTTTCAATTATAATTTGTGAATATATAATGGATCATTAAATAATAGATACAATCATAACATAAAATAATCATTAGTTGTAAAATTTTTCTATTATGAAATTTAAAACACACTATTTAGTTTTTAACACAAAAAAGAAAATAGAATTTATCAATATAACTCCAGAAGTAAGAACGGTAATCAAAGAAAGTCAAATTAGAGAAGGTTTATGTCTTGTGAATGCTATGCATATATCTGCTAGTGTATTTATCAATGATAATGAAACAGGGCTTCATTATGATTTTCAAAAATGGCTTGAAAAATTAGCTCCTCATAATCCGATTGAACAATATAGACATAATGATACAGGAGAAGATAATGCCGATGCTCATTTAAAACGTCAAATAATGGGACGAGAAGTTATAATAGCTATAACTAATGGAAATTTAGACTTTGGACCATGGGAGCAGATTTTCTATGGAGAATTTGATGGTCAAAGACCTAAAAAAGTTCTTATCAAAGTAATTGGTGAGTGAAAGTTGGATATTAATAAACATGAAATAAAATTATTAAAACTAATGCTATAATAAAAACAAACTCTTTTAAATTAAGATTAATAATTATTTTTTATACAAACTCTCATAATTTATTATTTCTTTTGTATGTCTTTATCATATTTAAGAAGATTCTTAACTTGCTCATTATTGTTAATTATGTCACCAAGAGTCTGGTATTCATTTACTTTTTTCCTCTTAATCCATATGATATTTCCATCAAGATCAGTCTCAATTAATTTTGATCGTTCTAAATATTTAAAAATAGTATTAATTTGAGTAGAGTTAAATTTTTTCCCCATCATTTTTTGTAAATTTCTAACTTTAATATAATCAGTAGATTTTTCTAATACATCTAGAAAAAATTCAATATCTTCTTCATTTATTTTATTTATAGGATTACTTTTTTTCTTTTTTTGTTTAATATTATGATTTATTAGATGTATTTATAATACTTTGCTATATAGAATGCTTTTAATATTTATTACCTAACTTTTATCTTTGACTTAAGTTATTTATCTCATATAAATTATAATTTAAGCTTGTGTACTATTTTACCTAATTCAATATTCTCACTTTTTACCTACTTTAATATTATTTTTCTGTATTTATTCATTATTGACATTGTTTCCATGTGTTTATAATAGTATATTGATCATCACAAAAAGTTTCTCATATTTCTTTTATTAAATGACTAAATATAGGCCAAGAAATTTAAGTTTTAAAATTATTATTTTCTATATCTTCTTTAATTTTTTATTATAGTTAATTCTTTAGTTATTTCTGTTCAATCAACATTTTATAGATTGGCCTTCTATTTTTTCTTTTAATCTCCTATTTGGAATTTTTTTATGTTAGTATAGTTAGAATGTTGCTATTAATAATTTAATTTTTTCACTAATATGTAAGGGATTCAACATAGAATAGATATGTTAGATTGGTAGATTAATATGGTTAAAGATTGTTTAAGAATTTTTATTTTTTTATTATTTAAATAAAAAAAATAAATAAATGAAAAATTTTTTGAAATTCTTTTTCTGTCTGTTTTTATGGGATAGATCTGCTGTATAATTTTCCTTCTAATGCTAGTTTGTACATTTCTGCAACATACGGGTTCTTTCCTGGTGTTTC
>DATFBJ010000086.1:0-13260 GCA_035253885.1 Nitrososphaeraceae archaeon | reverse complement strand
AAGGAAGGAGATTTAGCTCCTGATTTTACTTTCAGAGATTCAAATAATAAAGAATTAAAATTGTCAAATTTTTTAGGAAAACAAGTTGTATTATATTTTTACCCTCGTGATTTTACGCCAGGTTGCACTACAGAAGCATCTGAATTTTCTCAGGATTATAATAAGTTTTATAAGAATAATATTATTATCATTGGCATTAGTCCTGATGATGAAAAATCTCATTCACAATTTAGAGAACAAATGAAGATTCCATTTTTCTTAGTATCAGACATTAATAAAAAAATATCGCAAAAATACGGAACTGTAAGTTTGAAAACATCTATGGGTAAAGAGTATTTAAGTGTGAATAGAACAACATTCCTGATAGATCAAAATGGTAAAATTATCAAAATATTTAATAAAGTAAAACCAAAAGGGCACAGTATAGAAATATTAAATTATTTATTGAATAATAAATAGACAAATATACAACTATAAGATTATTTATTTAGAACTTATAAATAATATTGATCCAATAGTTCATCTATCTTTTCTATATCCAAATTAAAATAAATAAATAATTCCTCATCTAATTTAAAGTCATTCAAAATCTCATTAAATTTAGGTCCTTGACGGAAGTAGGTAACAGTTTCTGCTACTATTTCTAATAATTTCTTAGATAAAACATTCCAATATTCAAATTGTTCAAAATTATTACTATTGAGTAATTGAATAAATTTGGTGAAAGAACATATTATCATAAAACGTAATTTCTGTAATACTTTTTTAAAAGGATCAGTATCAGCAATATTAGGAATAAGTGTACAAATAAGATATTGATAATGATCAAAATTCTTTAAAATACTCAATGATTCTCTAATTTGTGGATATCTATTTTTTAAAGAAATAACTTCTAATCTAGTTTTAGTAAAAAAACCTGGATTTCTTTCAATTTCAAAATAAGATGAAGTTATACCATCCTTTACTAAAAACTTTTTACAGTGATTGGATGAAAGAAGATAATTATTAATGAATTGATTTGTAACTGTCAACTTAACAAACCTAATTAATTTGTTCAAATATTTCTAATCTAGTAAAGGTCTATTGCTCAATCTTTTTAGAATATGTTTCTACAATGTTTCTAATGTGTTGTAAGATTTTTATGTGATGCTCCTCATCTACAACAATACTCTTAAGTAATTCCTTGATATCTGTATCTTCAGTGAGGTTTATACATTCAAGTACTAGATTCCTAGATTGTTCTTCTTCTTCAATTGATTTATTCATTCCTTCTTTTGTTAAATGAAGGCTTCCAGATGCTCCTTCTATTTTAGCCATTGCTTGAGTAATATATTGTATATGTTTAATGCCGTCATTAAGTAAAGTATTAATATAATTTCTAATTAAGCTATTTTCAATATCTTTCAGAAGAGAACTATAATGTAATATTTCTTGTTTTTCTGCTTCATGCTGTTCTTTTAATAATTCATAAAGCTTCTGTTGTTTTTCAATATCGTCCCGATGTTTAATCAATATTTTATTTAGTAATCTCATAAATAAAAGAATGATGGTAGAAGTTGTATATTTTATTTATAAATATTGGTGATTGAAAAGATTATAATTCCAAATTAATTATCTAAGATTGTGTCATCAAATAATAATATTACTTGTCAATGCATTTGTCATCAACGTTACGGAGATAAATCATTTTGCAGGAAATGTTTAGATAAACATAAAGCTTCTCCTTATTATAACATTATGAAAAAGTTTGATTAATTTTTGAACTGTGTGCGGGAGATGGGATTTGAACCCACGAACCCCTGAGGGATAAGAGCCTCAGTCTTACGCCTTTGACCAGGCTGGGCGACCCCCGCTCAAAAACAAAACGTCAAGGACTCTAATTTGAATATTGCGAGAAATGGAAAAATAATTAGTAAATTCAATTGTAATAATTATAATGGTTTTTATATAATTATTTGTTTTTTAATATTGTGTTAATTCCGGTGCGATGTTTTAGTTGTGGGGGTTTGATTGCAGATAAATATTCTGAATATAAAGAAAGAGTCAAATCAGGAGAAGAAGATGCTAATGTTTTAGATTCACTTGGAATAAAACGATACTGTTGTCGAAGAATGTTTATTTCTAGTATGGAAACAATTTATCAAGTAATTCCATATTACGAAGTCCTAAGAAGAAGAATGACAGAAATGCAATCTGAAAGCTAAATTTGTGATATAATGCCAATTATTACAGATATCAAAGGTAGAATAATTTTTAATAGTAGAGGAAGTAAAACTATAGAAATAGATGTTGTTTCTGACGATAGGTTTCTTGGTCGAGCATCTGCACCTTCTGGTGCAAGTGTTGGAAGGGGTGAAGTTCAAAGTTTTAAAGATAACAAGCCAGAAAAATCATTAGATGTATTTAATAAAAATTTGTCAAAGTTTATTGGAATAGAATCAGATGATCCTAGATTAGTATATGAAATTTTAAAAAATATTGATACTAGTGAAAACTATAGTATTATAGGTGGTTCAGTTGCTTATGCATTAAGTTTAGCTTCAATTGAATCAGCTTCCAAAGCTTTAGAAGTTCCACTCTTTAAGTTATTGAAACCAAATGACCGCTACACTTTCCCTTATCCTTTAGGAAATATTTTAGGAGGAGGCTCTCATGCTGGACCCGGAACTCCTGATATTCAAGAATACCTTATTTGTCCTATTGGCGCATCTGATATAATCGAAGCCTTAGAAATTAATTTCTATGTGCATAAAGAATTAAAAAAAATTTTAGAAAAACAAGATAAAAGATTTACCTATGGTAGAGGTGATGAAGGAGCTTGGGCTCCAAATATTAATAACGATCAAGCTATAGAAGTAGTAGAAAAGGCGATATTAGAATGTGGCTATAATTTAAGAAAAGAGGTATCAATAGGTATAGATTTTGCAAGTTCTTCAATATGGAATGAGAAAAAACAAAATTATGATTATTCTAGACAAGAATTGACACGTTCTCCAGAGGCTCAAATTGATTTTGTTAATAATCTTATTGATAGATATCATCTAATTTATGCAGAAGATCCTGTTCATGAAGAAGACTTTGAGGGAATGTCTGTTATCGCTAAAAATAATCCAGATTGTTTAATAACTGGTGATGACATGCTTGTAACAAATAAAAATCGAGTTAAAGAATCTTTAAAGTACAAATCCTGCTCTGGTGCAATATTGAAAGTTAATCAAGCAGGATCACTTTATGATGCATTAGAATTTGCTAATGAATGTAATAACAATGATATAAAAATAATTACTTCTCATCGATCCGGTGAAACAATTGATTCTCATATTGCAGAAATAGCAATAGCTACTGATTCTAAAATGCTAAAATCAGGTGTTCTTGGAGGAGAGAGGATAGCAAAACTGAATCAGTTAATCAGACTAGATGAGTATGGTTTAATAAAAGGAATGTCTGATGTTTTCACATCATAATATGAGTGATGATACAGAAATAATCAATAGTGATTTAAATTCTAATAATGATACATCTAATGCTGAAATTAATGAAAAAAATGAAAAAAAAGATTTAGAAACTGAACTTGATAATTCTTTAAATGAAATTGAAAATAATGTAGAAGATAATGATGAGAATAATATTGAAAGTTCAGATGTCGAAAACTTGGAAAAAATGATTCTCTCTACCGGCATAAGAGTTGGAACTCCAGTTAAAACCAAATCAATGTCTCGCTATATAGTTCGTCCAAATCCTGAAGGGCTTTATATATTGGATATTAGTAAGACCTTATATCGAATAGATGTTGCAGCTAAATTCATTGGTAGAACAAATATTTCTAAAGTAGCGGTCACTTCTGCCCGTGAATATGGTAAAAAACCTGTGGAAAAATTCTGTGAAGCAACAGGTGCCACCCCTATTTTAGGAAGGTTTATGCCTGGAACATTTACTAATCCATCATTACCAAAATACATGGAGCCAGAAATCGTCATAGTAACTGATCCTCAAGCAGACCAGCAAGCAGTGATTGAATCAACAAGAGCTGGAGTTCCTGTGATTGCCATATCAAATAGTGATAATGTTATCTCTAAAGTCGATTTAGTCATCCCTGCTAATAACAGAGGAAGAAAAGCACTGGCTACAGTTTATTGGCTATTAGCCCGAGAAGTAATGAAAAAACAAGGAAAAATAAAATCAGATAAAGAAATGAAATCCACAATAGATGATTTCGAAACAAAACTTGTCGAAGAAATAGCTTGAGAGGTCTAATAAATAGATCTCCTTATTATTCAGGTTCATTTTATCCAAAAGAAAAATGTGACTTGAATAAATTACTTCACTTTTGTTTTATAGAAAGTCCATTCGGCCCTCAACAAATTCCAAAAATCAATAATAATAAAAAAAAAATTTATGGTTTAATTGTTCCGCATGGTGCTTACAACTTTTCTGGAGCCATATCTGCAAATGCATTCTTTGAAATTAATAAACAAAATATAGAAACATTTATTCTAATTGGACCAGATCACAAGGGAATTGGAAAAAGAATTTCTATAATGAGTGAAGGTTATTGGCAAACACCTTTAGGAGAAGTTTTAATTAATAATGCAATTACGAAAGAATTAAAGACACATAACAATATAATAATAGAAGATAAGCTAGTCCATCAATTTGAGCATTCTTTGGAGATCCAAATTCCATTCCTTCAATATTCACAGTTAAATTCTTTTACCATAGTTCCTATTTTATTAAAGGATCAGGATATTGAAACATCTATAAGACTAGGTAATTCATTAGCAAAATCTATTTGTGGAAAAAATGCAATAATTATTGCATCTTCTGATCTAACTCATTATGAATCGAATTTAAATGCTTATGAAAAAGATTTTAGATTGATAAAAAGTATTGAAAAGCTAGATATAGATTTATTTTATCAAACGATAATGGATCTCAATATCTCGTTATGTGGATTTGGAGCAATTGCAGCTTTAATGAGAGCTGTTATTTTATTGGGATCGAAATCTGGAGTTTTGTTAAAATATGCTACAAGTGGAGATATCACATTAGATAATAAGAATACAGTAGTTGCATATGCCGCAATAGCTTTTATTTAACGAACAATATGACAATAGCGTCTGCACCAGCAAAAATTATATTGTTTGGAGAACATTTTGTTATATATAACCAACCTGCTATATTAGCATCTATAAATAAAAGGATAAAAATAGATAGTAGAATAACACTAGACAGTAAAAATATAATAAGAATAGAAACAAATGATTTTGGCAAAAAGATATATCCTTTATCAATATTAAAAAATTCTGATTACAATAAAAATCCTGATTTTTTTTATCCATTAATATTTATTCTAAAAAAAACATTACAAGATCCTGAAAAAATTAATGGTATAGACATTAAAATTGAATCAGAGATTCCTTTCGGCGTAGGATTAGGATCATCTGCAGCTTTAAGTGTTGCTGCGGTAGCATCCATTTATGGACTTTATAATAAATATAATAAAAAGGACAAAATACTAGAACTAGCAATTGAAACAGAAAAGATTATTCATAGAAATTCTTCAGGTGCAGATTGTATTATATCTACTTATGGCGGATTAATATATTACCAAAAAAAAACTAACTTCAGGCCACTAAAATATAGCAAAAAACTTAATTTTATTATTATAAATACAGGTTTAATACATTCAACTGCTAAATTAGTATCAAAAGTTGAAAGATTTCGACAAAATAATTTTACAACTTTTCTTACGTTATCAAACAAGGTTACAAATATTTGTAACAATGCGATAGAAGCATTAGAAGAAGGAAATATCATAAAGTTGGGAAAATTAATGAATGAAAATCAAATTTTGTTAGAGCAAATTGGAGTATCTAATAGAGAAATCAATAAAATAATTGATATCAGTTTAGACTATGGAGCAATTGGTTCAAAATTAACAGGAGCTGGAGGAGGAGGATGTATATTGTCACTAATAGATCAAGAAAAGAAAGAATATTTCCTAACCAATATGAGAAAAAATGGATATGAATGTTTTGCCATTACTATAGAAAATCAAGGGGTAAAAGTTAAAATTTAGTTTTGGCACTTGTTTTTCAAAATATAATTGAACAATGACTTAGTCATAATAAAACTTGGTGGATCTGTAATTACCTTTAAAGATAAGCCAATATCTGCAAACTATAAAGCAATAAAAAATATTTCAAAAGTTTTAAGGAAATTAACAATTCCCTTAATAATAGTTCATGGAGGAGGTTCTTATGGCCATTATTGGTCAGTTAAATTTGATATGCATACAGAGCCAGCAAAATATGATCCCCAGGGAATTTCCATAGTTCATTCTTCTATGTTAACTCTGAATAAAATAGTAGTAGATGCATTAGAAAAAGAAAGACTTAATCCTTATGGACTATCTCCTTCATCTTTTTTAAACAATGGTAAACCTTATAGTAACAAAATAAAGGAATTAAAAAAAATGACACAACATAATATTATTCCTATTACCTATGGTGATATTGTTTATATAAAGAATAACAAATATTCAATATTGTCTGGAGATGTATTAATGACAATGTTATCAAAAATTTTACAACCCTCAAAAATCATTTTTGCTCTTAATGTAGATGGTCTTTATAATAATATAATAGATAAAAAAATTATAAAAGAAATCAATTTTGAATATAAAAAAAAGAAACAAGGAGTAATTAATTTTGAAAGAGATTTATCGATCAAAGATGTAACAGGAGGAATAAAAAGAAAAGTAGAGGAGGCCACTAAAATAGCAAGAAGTGGTAAGAATGTTATTTTTTTAAATGGATTAAATCCTATTCAAATTGAAAAGGCTATAAAGGACAGACAATTTAAGGGTACAATTTTTAAGGGAAAAATATAAATCTATATCAAATGTCTGAATCAAACAATTCAGAAATTGATTTGATAATGCGTAGAAAGAAAGAGGGTATTGATATCCCTCTTTCAGAAAACGTTCAATCTCGATTTATTTCGAATTATTTAGAGTATGTTAAATTTGTTCATAATGCATTGCCTGAGATAGATTTTGATGAAATTCAAACTACTACAGAATTTTTAGGTTACAGGTTTAGAGCACCTATTATAATAGATTCTATGACAGGAGGAACTCAAGAGGCTTTAAAAATTAATTCTAGGCTAGGTATATTAGCTGAAACATTTGGATTCGGGATGGGTTTAGGAAGTCAAAGAGCAGGATTGAAAAGTGAATCGCTAGCAGAAACTTATTCTGTTGCTAGAAAGAATGCACCTTCAGCTTTTTTAATAGCCAATATAGGAGGTGCACAGTTAGCAGAAGGATTAGATATTAAGATGATTGAAAAAATAATTTCTATGATTGATGCTAATGCTTTGGTTATTCATCTTAATCCATTACAAGAATTGATACAGCCAGAAGGAGAACCAAGATATAGGGGTGTTTTAGAAAAGATATCAAAAATTACAGAAAGTATAAGCATTCCTATAATAGTTAAAGAAGTTGGTGCAGGTATTTCGAGAGAAGTTGCTATTATTCTTGAAAAAGCAAAAGTGCATTGTATTAATATAGCGGGATCTGGAGGGACAAGCTGGGCTGGAGTAGAAAAAATAAGAGCTAACAAAGTAAAAAACAGTGTTAAAGAGCATCTTGGCGAGTTATTTTGGGATTGGGGAATTCCCACTGCTTTAAGTTTAATAGAGGTTCGTAATTCTGTAGAACTGCCATTAATTGCGTCTGGTGGAATTCGAAATGGGCTCGAAATAGCAAAATGTATATCACTAGGAGCAAACATGTGCGCAATGGCATTCCCATTTCTCAAAGCTGCTTCAGAATCTAAAGAAAATCTTTTTAAATTTTCTGAACAAATAATTAATGAATTAAAGGGAACAATGTTTCTAACAGGTTCGTCAAATATTTTAGATTTATCTAAATCAAGACTTATATTAACTGGCGAATTAGCAGACATGGTTATTAAAAAATGAGGAATATCACTAAAACAGAAATTGAGAATTATATTCAAAAAATTAATAATTACTTTATTTCTTTATTTTCAGGAGAACCTTCAGAATTATACGACGCCTCTTCTCTTTATATAAAAAGTGGTGGAAAACGTCTCAGACCAATAATGGTCATAAAATCTTGCGAAATGTTTGGAGGTAGTCAAGAAGACGCATTACCAGCGGCGTCAGCAGTTGAGTTTATCCATAATTTTTCACTGGTACATGATGATATAATGGATAATGATGATCTTAGACATGGAATTCCCACTGTACACAAAAAATTCGGATTGCCTATTGCAATTTTATCGGGCGATATTCTTTTCTCAAAAGCTTTTCAAATCTTATCTACAAATAACAATAAGTCACTTAAAGAAAGTTCCTTATTAACCATGATAAGAAAACTTTCAGCAGCATGTATAGACATATGTGAAGGTCAATGCAAAGATCTTCAATTCTCTAGGGCATATAATTTTCCTACAGAAGATGAATATATACAGATGATTGCAAAAAAAACAGCTGCTTTATTTGAAGTTTCTTGTTCTTTAGGAACTCTTTCTTCTCGAAATGCTACAGAGAATGATGTAAATAAAATGGCTGATTTTGGAAAGAATTCTGGTATTGCATTTCAATTAATTGATGATTTGATTGGAATATCTGGAGACATTAAAAAAACTGGGAAAGCAGTAGGAAACGATATTAGAGAAGGAAAAAAAACATATCCCATTTTATTATCGATCAATAAAGCATCAGAATTAGAAAGAACTCAAATTTTGAATGTTTTTGGTAAAGCTGAATGTGAAAGTACGAGTTTAAAAAAAGCAATAGATACAATATCATCTCTACAGATTGAAAATATTGTAAGAAAAAATGCTATGGACTATATAAAAAAAGCTATGAATTCAATAAATCATTACGAAGATTCTGATGCTAAGAATATGCTAATAGAAATATCTCATTTCATAGTTGAACGGAGTAAATAATTTGGATATTGATGAAGAAATAATAAAATTAGCAGAGGTAATTATATTAAGAAATGCATTAGATTATAATGGGAAGGCTAGGCTCGATTCGGTTATTTCTAAATTACTAGGATCCAAACCAGAGATAAAAACGCAAATCAAAAATATTATGCCTAAAGTTAAAGAAATACTTGAACATATCAATTCATTATCCATTCATGAACAAACAGACTTGTTCAATATAAAATGTCCCCAAGGTTTAGAACAAAAAAAAGTAATTGAAAAAAATGAACCTCAATTACCTCCCTTAATTAAGGCACAATTAGGAAAGGTAATAACGAGATTTCCTCCTGAACCAAATGGATATCCTCATATCGGTCATGCGAAGGCAGCCGTAATTGATGAAGAATATGCTAAAATGTATTCTGGAAAACTAATATTAAGATTTGATGATACTAATCCTCTAAATGAAAAAATAGAATATTATGATGCAATTATGGAAGGATTATCATGGTTGAACATAATTCCTAATTTTATCAAAAATACTTCAGATGATATTTATTTGCTACATGATTATGGTAAAAAATTATTAAATAAGAATAGAGCATATGTGTGTACTTGTGACCAAACAACTATTCATAATCTAAGATCAAAAGGAATTCCGTGTCAGTGTAGAAAAGACCTTGAAAATATTTTAGAAAATTCAGATAAAATTTTTAATGGATATTACCATCAAAATGAAGCAATAATTAGATTCAAAGGAAATATGAATAGTAATAATACAACAATGAGAGATCCTACACTTTTTAGGATAATTGAATCTAGTCATCCAAAAAGAGGTGAAAAAATAACTCTTTGGCCTACATATGACTTTGCTGCACCAATTGAGGATAGCATAGATGGGGTTACTCATGCTTTAAGAACAAAAGAATATGAATTGCGAAATGAATTATATCGTCTGATTTTAAATATTTTAAATATGAGAGTTCCAGAAGTGATAGAATTTTCGAGGTTAGAATTTGAAGGATTACCAGTTTCTAAACGGAAATTAAAACCTCTTATAGAAGATGAAAAAGTTGCAGGGTGGTCCGATCCGAGACTTCCTACTCTGATGGGATTAAAAAGGAGGGGTATTACACCAGAAGCAATCAGACGCTTTGTATTATCTCTTGGTATTACTCTATCCGAAACTAAACCATCTATAGAGATATTAGAATCTTTTAATCGAAAGATTATAGATTCAAAATCGAAAAGATTATTATTCGTTAATGCACCTTTTAAAATAACTATTAAAAATGCAGAGCCAAAGGAAGTAACTTTTAAAAATCATCCATCTTTAGAAATGGGATATAGAAAAATTAAAGTAAAAAATATAGTATACATATCTAACCATGATGCCGAAAAATTAAAAGTTGGAATAGAGGTAAGATTGATCGAACTATACAATATAAAGATATCCTGGATTGACAAAGCTAAAAAAGAAGGAATTGCAGAATACACAGACGACATAATAAAAGAAAATATTCAAAAACTTCAATGGGTATCCGAGCAAGATTCTATAAAGTACAAGATCTTGAAACCAAATAAATTATTTATTGGAGATAAATTTAATTCCAATAGTTTAGAAATACTAGACGGGTATGCAGAATCTTTTGTGACTACTTTGCCTGCTGATACAATGATTCAATTTATAAGATTTGGATTTTGCAGAATAGAAGATAACAAATCAGCTATATTTACTCATAAATAGGTGAAATAATGAAAATAGCAAGAGTAAGAACTAAAGAATATGGAGAAACTTATGGGATACTATCTAATGATTCCAATAAAATAATAACAAAGAATGAAATTCAAGAACAAACTGGCATACCTCTGCCGCTTAATATAAAAGAATTTTTATTTAATAATTGGTTAAATGAAGTTATAAAAAATAATAGAAGATTAAACTTTATTAAGAATATTAATGATACAGAATTACTTGCTCCTCTATCAAATCCTAGTAAAATTATATGCTTAGCTTTTAATTATTACGATCATGCCAAAGACGCCGGTCTCACTCCTAATAATGAACCAGTAATTTTTTTAAAACCTCGAACAGCCTTAAATAATCCATATGATGATATTTTATGTCCTGGAAACGTTCAACGGCTAGACTATGAGGCAGAAATAGCAGTTATAATTGGTAAAATAACAAAAAAGGTTACAGAAGATGAAGCAATAAATTCAATATTTGGATATATGATATTTCATGATGTATCAGCCAGAGATATCCAGTTTCAAGATAAACAATTTACAAGAGGAAAAAGTATTGACACATTCGCGCCCTGTGGTCCTTGGATAACTACTAAAGATGAAATCAATGATCCCCAAAATCTAAAAATAATAACAAAAGTTAATGGCGAAGTACGACAGAATTCAACAAGTAGTAAAATGGTTATACCTATAAAAAAAATAATCTCAAGTTTGAGTCAGCTAATAACTATTGAACCAGGAGATATAATTTCAACAGGTACTCCGGCTGGAGTAGCAATGTCAATGAATAATCCAAAGTACCTGAAGGATGGCGATTTGGTAGAGATAAGCATAGAAAAACTTGGCACTATAAGAAACAAAGTTATTTTTATAGATAAGGTAAGATTATAGATTAAGAATTTTTTTGATATTTTTCTATAATTCTATTGAGCTTCATTATTTCTTCTTCTAAATTCCTTGAGTATTGTTCAAAAGATTTTATTAAATTTCCACGTAAATTAGATAATTGGATTGCAATATTTAAGATATCTAGACTAGATTCAAAGGATCTTTCAGTTGCAAATACTTTCATTTTTTCGTTAAATAGCTCCATTATTCTTTTTTGTTCTAATTTTTGTTCATTAATATAATTAGCTAAATCTTCATTTCCTGGATTGTTAAAATTTTTAATATTTGACCAATTAATCATATTTTTATATAATATAAATAACAAAAAAATAAAACTTTCGTAATTTATAAAACATTTAATTATAATAATAACATATATAAGGACTAAATAGAAATTATTCTTCGATATTACCTATGGTTGTGGAGAATAAAGGTAAACTTACTTATATTAGAGTTTTAAAGGAAGATCTTGAGATTTTACGTATAAAACCACTAGATGGACCAGTACCAGATTTCAAAGCTGGCCAGTTCATTACATTAGCTCTTAATAACCCAAATGAAGGAAAAGTGGTTAGAAGAGCCTATTCAATAGCATCACCACCAGAACAGAAAAAATATTTTGAATTATTAATTAGATGGGTAAAGAAACCATTACCTGGAAGATTAACAACTCAAATATTTAATCGTAAAGAAGGAGATGAAATCGGTTGGCTAAAGCCAACTGGTATATTTACAATAAATGAAAAAATGCATGATGGGAGCCCCGATAACCGAAGGCTTGTTTTAATTGGAGGTGGAACTGGGCTTGCTCCATTTATAGCCTATGTTTTACATCTTAAAGCTATTGGCAGTAAAAGAGAGATAGTTGTTCTTCATGGAGCCAGCTATGTTGATGAACTAAGTTACAGAGAATTACTGACTGATTTAGAAGAAGAAAGTTTAGATAAAGGAAGGGATAATTGGAATTTTAGATATAGAGCAAGCATAAGCAGACCTCAAGAACCTTTGAATCGCTCGTGGGGAGGACAAAAAGGTAGAGTTGAATCATTTTTGAAGCCGAAACTGCCAGTGGGCTTTAGCGAGCCGATCAGAAGAGATCATAAATCTCCTTTAGAAGAGTTAGTGGGTGAAAAAATAACTCCTGAAAATACTTCATTTTATGTCTGTGGATGGCAAGGTACTGTAGATGGCGTCTTAGATTATTTAGAACCTCATGGATTTGTTGATGAAAGACACAAAAGACCAGATGGCAGTTATGAGGTTAAATTCGAATCCTATGGCTAAATTTATTTATGTTTCACCATATCAAAAATGAAATTCGAATTTGAAGAATTTTCTTCTATAGAAGACTTGCTTCTTTATATGGCATCTATTGCTCCATATATGAAACAAGTATTACCAATTACTTCTTACAAAGGATATCTTTTATCAATAGTCCCTATTTCACAGCTCAGCACAGAAATATTAATGATGGTTTATGTCAAAACAGAAATGTCCACTGGTTTAATTGAATTTGATATTTCAACGAGAAAATATAAAACCGTCCAATCTATCGAACGTGCAGACAAAAATTATTTTATAATAATTAAACCTAAATCAACCACATTGGCAGATAAAGCAATTGAAAATTTGATGAATAATCAAAAATAAAAAA
>DATFBJ010000085.1:0-2055 GCA_035253885.1 Nitrososphaeraceae archaeon | reverse complement strand
CGAGGTTTTTATAATAGTAAATTCTCTATATTAATTTAATCCTTTTTTTAAAATATATATAGACATTTGATGGACACTATAAGTCTATAAATATAACTATTTTTTAATAAAAAGCCACAATTTATTTGAATAAATGGTATTTTTAATTACAATTCTTTTAAATAAATTTAGAAGTAATAAAAAATATGCTAGTTATGTTATTTTACTTTCTAAAGTTTCTTTTATGTATCCATTAAGTCAAAATTAATTTTTCATTAACTTATACTAAATCATATTCTCAAATGGGAGAAACACGCCATTATTTATTAAATGTTAAGAAAAAAAGATAGTCTTCACAAAGAATGATAAACAATAATCATAATAATAATAATTCTTTTTATCTATACACAACTTCAAAATTTATTCATCATAATTCAATTATCTCATCATTATTTTTTTTGTTTCTAATAAATAGTAATACTGTTATAGTATTTAGTCAAGAATCATATTCTCAATTTGAAGATGATATTGTAAATATAGTTGCTGTTGGTGATTTTTACTGTAATGATGAAACAGAAGAGACTATTAAAAATATTATTTCAGTAAATCCAGAATTAATTATTACTACTGGAGATCATGTTAAAGATGAAAAATCTGCATCTTGCTGGATTGAAATGTCAAAACCAATAAAAGAAAAGATGAAAATTGCTATAGGGAATCATGATAGAGATTCTTCCAAAATTTATAAGCAAATTACTAGAAATCACAATTTAACAAGCCCATATTATTCATATGATTTCAAAAACATTCATTTCATAAGTTTATCTACAGAACATCCTTTCGAAGAGGAAAGCAAACAATATGAATTTATAAAAAATGATTTGGAAAAAGCATCAACGAATCAAGATATTGATTGGATAATAGTTCACAATCACAAACCATTTTATTCGACCAGGAATGATATGGAAGTTGCTGAAGAACTAAGAAATACATATCATCCACTTTTTGAAAAATATAATATAGATTTAGTAATATCAAGTCATAACCAATATTATGAGAGAACCTATCCTATATTGTATAATAATGAAGACGATCAAGAGCCAGTAATTATTGATGATAATTCTGAATCCAATTATTACAATACAAGCGGAATAATATTTCTAACTGTTGGTACTGGAGGAGATGAACTACAAGATATTATATATGAAGAGGATTATTATATAATTCAAAAAGAAGAATATGGTTTTCTTAACCTAAAACTAGAGAACGATGGAAAAACTTTAGTTGGAGAGTTTCGTACAGGAGATGATGATGATGATATATTGGATACTTTTAAATTGAAAAAGTCTTAGTTTATAGAATAATCATATTTTAATATTTGAGACTTTTACATATTATATAATAAACCGAAATTTGTAGAATCTCTTAGTGAAGACACTAAGGTTAACTAACTAATTTTCTTTGATATGTCTTTAAAAAGAGTCTATTTCTTCTTTACTGTTGTTACTAATTCTCACTAAAGAAAAACAGAATCATATTTATATAAATATTAATATTTTACCTAAATTATGTACATATCTTCTAAAAAATCAGAAGTAATTATTTTTCATATTGGTATTCTAACTGCTTTTTTGCTTTTAAATACAAATATGGCATTTGCTCAACAACAAGAAGAAGAGGAGAATATTAATAACAACAACAATACCAATAGCAGTAGTAGAACATTTTATCTTTTTCCAGAAGAAATTGAAGGATTAGAAGAAGAGATTTTCAAGATTCCACATGATTCATTTTCTTTAAAGACAATAGTAGCAAAAAAAGGTGATAACATTACTGTTAACTTTTATAATATTGAAGCAGTTGAAAGACATAACTTTGTTCTTAATCAACCCTATAACATTATACAAGATCTAACAGGAGGTCAGAATGTCACTTTTAGTTTCATAGCAAACAAAGAGGGAATATATGAATATCAATGTAGTTATCATTTACCTACAATGACAGGACAACTTGTAGTATTACCATAAAAAAAGAATATTCTAATTTCGTAAATCATTATTTTTATTTTTTAATAAA
>DATFBJ010000084.1:0-3653 GCA_035253885.1 Nitrososphaeraceae archaeon | reverse complement strand
AAATTTTAAAATTACATCTTTATTAACATTATCAGCGGTAGTATTAGATAAATTAACACTTACTTTTAAACGGTAAATACCACTATCCAAACCTGGTTTATTAATAACTATTATCCCATTTTCATCAGACATTCTAACTTTATTATAATAATCTTTTTTATCAATGTTATACTTGGAAATCTTTTTATCTAAATTATTATTTATATAATTATTTTTATTAGAATCAAATTGGAGAATTAACGTTCCATTTTTAGAAAAAAAAGATCCATTTAAAAATACTTTTTCTGTAATTTTTCCATTATTAAAATCATTTTTTAAAATAGTAATTTTATAAAGATTTGGAATATATGTTATATTTTTGTCTACATCTATTAACTTAAATATAATAGATCTTTTTTCATTGATATTTGACTTGGCCATGGATGGTTGAAATTCAACATTTAAACTTAATGATGTATCATCTAAATTAAGTGGTGGTAGATAATCAATACCAAAATTATTTCGTATACCATTACCATAAACATTCTGAAATATCAGAAAATAAACTGATGACAATATTGTTAATAATGACAAGATAGCTAAAATTCTTTGGATAAATCTCAATGTAGTAATAAGATATCATTAAATAATTTAAAAAAAGTAAATAAATTGTTTCTCTGTTTATCTAAACAGAAAATTACAGATATTGTCGTTGAAATTCTTCATACATTCTTTCTTTAACTCTTCCTGAAACTTTTCTTGGCCGCCATCATCAAAATCTTTAGGATTAAGTTCATTAAATGGAGGAATTTGATCTAGTTCATTTAGTGGTCTTTGGATAATTTCAAGAGTAACTAGAACATTTATCATTTCATTATCTCTTAGTACTACAAGTTTTACAATATCTCCTTCTTTTTTATCCCTTATATAATCAGTAATATTAGAAACTGAATTTACTTTCTGATTATCTATTCCAACTATTACATCTCCACCTAATCTATATTGTGTATTGTTGATAATTTCAACTTTATAACCTCCGCGTATTCCTGCTTTATCTGCTGGACCATTGGCATTTACATCGATTACAAGAAAACCACGAGGTTCTGTGAGATTCATTTTCTGTGCAATATCAGGAGTTACATCTATACCAGTAATACCAAGAGAGGGATGTCTTGCTGAATTAGCAAGAGTTTCGGAATCTGGTCTTTCTTCTAAAGTGGTATTTTTCTTTTCCTCAACACCCTCTCTAATAATTGTTAATGAAATTTTATCACCAACTGATTTTTCTCGTTCTAGATGAGAAAGTACATCATCTATTTTTCTGACAGGCTTTCCATCAATAGCTATAATAATATCACCTCCGAGCTCAATTTCTCTTCCGTCTATCCTATCAATTTTATCGCCACCTCTTATTCCTGCTTTATCTGCTGGACCATTGGCATTTACATCGATTACAAGAAAACCACGAGGTTCTGTGAGATTCATTTTCTGTGCAATATCAGGAGTTACATCTATACCAGTAATACCAAGCCAAGGATGTTTATAAGACCCCTTTTCAATTAATTCTGGTATTACTTTTTTTAATGTATTAGATGGAATTGCAAAACCAACTCCTGCATATACACCCGTATTAGAGAAAATTGCAGAATTAATTCCAATTACCTCACCATTGAAATTTAATAAAGGGCCTCCAGAATTACCAGGATTTATGGCTGCATCAGTTTGGATAATATCAGGTATTGAAAATGACACAATTCTATCGCCATTTCCAAAGAGATTTTCTGGTGATGGTGGTGCTGACGGTAGTAATCTACCTAACCCACTAACAATACCTTCTGTGAGGGATCCAGATAATCCAAAAGGATTACCAACAGCAGCAACACGTTCTCCAACAATTAGATTAGATGAATTACCAAGTGTTAATGGAAATAATTTTTCCTTTGGAACATCATTTACTAATACAACAGCAAGGTCACTATGTGGATCTGAACCTATCACTTTTCCTGCATAAATTGTCCCATCTGAAAATGTAATATGAAGATCTTTAGCTCCTGATGTTACATGATTATTAGTGATAATATGACCATTAGTATCATATACAAATCCTGAGCCTAATCTACTACCTAATATAGCGGTTGTTTCATCTTCACTCGAAATCTGGACCACTGATTTTTCAACATTTTTGAATAATTCAGAAAGAGGATTTATTTGTTCAAGAGTATTTTCAATTGCAAAAGCATTATCTAAACTATAGTGAATTGTAATTAAAGTAATCAAAGAAACTGTCATTACTATTAGTACTATGTCATTATAGAAAATTTCTTTTTTTTTGAAAGTTAGATTTTTAGGCTTCAATATTCATATAAGAAATATAGTTATGTATATTTCTTGATAATAATTTGTAGATAGTTACTATAAGTTTCTTTAATATCATTAATTTTACTATTTCTATATAATTCATATAATCTGTTATAATATTTTCTTATCTTTATATTATAAATATTAAAAATTAGATAAAATGAAAGCAGTTATAATAAATTTGATAAAAAATTCTTCTAAGAAATATGATATATTTATTTTCTATTTTTAAAATAACGAAATTTTTTATCCTATAAATTTAAAATTTACCTCTAGATAATATTATATTTAAATGTTATCGTTAATAATCAATAAGAAAAAATATTTGATTAAATATACAAAGAATAATGAAAAGCAATGAATCTTTTTTAATGGAAGATATGAATGGATATCAAATCAAAGAAAAGGTAAATGATGAAACTATTGCATTATTAATTTTAGGAGCTTGTGAAAATCATGGGGATCACCTACCATTTGGATCAGATTTTATTTTTCCTTTAGAATTGGCAAAAAGAGTGGCTATAAAAATTAAAAATTTGGTAATTCTCCCTCCCATTCCATATGGTGTTAGTAGTCATCATAAAAAATTTTTTATGACCATTAGTTTAGGTACGAATACTGTAATAAGTATAATTGAAAATATCTTAGAGAGCGTACATAATAATGGTATACATAAAATTTTAATTATAAATGGTCATGATGGAAATATTGCCCCAATAGAAATTGCTTCTCGAAATATAAAAGAGAGATATAAAAATATCACTATAGCATGTTTAGAATCGTGGTGGGAATTAATTGGAAAACTTTCACCTAATACATTTGATATATGGTATGGATTAGGTCATGGTGGTGAAGCTGAAACTTCCGCTTTGATGACAATTAAACCAGAATTAGTTGATAAAAATAATATTCCAGATGATACAATACCTAATCTGCCAAAGCATTTAAGAATATATTGGACAATGGATGAACTTACTAAAACCGGCACTACAGGATCTGCAAAAAGTGCTTCAGTAAAAAAGGGAGAAATTATTTGTAAAATTTTAGAAGATATATTAATTTCCTTTCTAAAAGATATGGAAAAAGCGCAATGGAAATATGGATTAGAAATTTAAAACATATTTCTATAGTTTATGCTACGTTTTTTTATTAAATTCTTCATATAGAATAAATAATTTTTAATTTTAGAATAACCTTGATAATTTCTTTTAACCATATTTGAGTAAGACATTGAAAATAACATACATTTAATTATAATAAAGCTACCAATACGCAGCAGAAGCTGATTTACAGAATAAGAAAGAAAAAATAAAAAT